>JBDRTM010000335.1:0-4073 GCA_043824065.1 Planctomycetota bacterium
CGAGACAATATCTATGACCCTTATGGCCGCTGAGACGGGCCACCTGGTCTTCTCCACGCTGCACACAAGAGATGCAACCGGCACCATAACACGGATACTGGACTACTTCCCGGCAGGCCGACAATCTGAGGTCCGTAATCAAATGTCTCTGGGTTTGGCTTATATTATATGCCAGAAGCTCATACCAAAAAAGGATGGCTCCGGCAGGATTGTTGCGATGGAAATACTTAATAATAACTACGCCTGTGCCAACCTCATTCGTACCGGCAAAGTAGAGCAAATTTATTCGCAACTGCAAACAAAGACTCGAAACAGGCCCGACGAAAAAATGCTGACGTTGGAAAAGCATCTGGCTATGCTCGTAAAAAAGGACAAGGTTGACCTGCTGGAGGCTAAAAAATGGGCCAACGACCTCAAATGCTTCACTGACTGCATGCAGCGGGACTAAATGCGTGGATGGGAGGATGAGTGGATGCGTGGATGAGTTAGCGTATCAATACAAATAAACTCATATACTCATTAACGCATTTACTCATTAACGCAATACGATATACGCAATACACAATACGATATTATGACAATCCAGTTTTTTTGCCCCAATTGCAATGAGATAATCGGTTTTCCTGATAAGCACGCCGGAAAACGCGCACGATGCACAACCTGCGGCCGGCTTTTCATAATACCTTCCGAAAATTACAAAAAGCCCAAAAAAGCCGAACCACCCAAAGAAAAAGGCGAGCCGCTCCCCGGCTTTTACCGCGATGTCTTTGTTGACAGTTGGAAGCTGTTTTTCGACTCTGAAAACGTCACTCCACTGGTCTTTGTAATTGCCGTGGTGTGCTTCAAATTCTTCACAGCCGGTTCGCCCTGTTGTGCTTTCGTAACACACTATGCTATCTGGGGCTGGCTGCTCGGTTTTTACCTCAACATTATTTACGAGACGGCTTTTGAGATTGATAAGCTGCCCGAAATCTACCTCGGAACCAGCATTACCTTCGTATGGTACATCATCAAACCATTTTTTCTTTTCTCCCTTACTATGGCCGTCGTCCAGCTACCATTCATCATCGTTCTTGTGCTGCGTAAAGATGAAGGCCTGACAATCGAGAATATCCGGCAGGCCGAGTTTGGCTTGCTGCACATTCTATTTATCCTTGGCCTGTTCTTATTCCCAATTGCAATATTAACTACAGCCATCGGAAAAGATATTACGCTGTTCAGGCCCGATTACCTTCTTCGTCCTATATTTAGAGCCTTTGTACCTTATGTTGTAACGGTGCTTTTACTTATCGCTGCCGCTCTTCTCGAAACCCAGACAACCCAATACACCGGCGCCGGCTTGCTAACAACCGCAGGCCACCTGGCAATGAACTTTGCCGTCCAGCTTATCGCCATAATTGCGATGCGCTCAATCGGCCTGTTCTACCGACACTATAGCTGCCATCTCGCCTGGTAAACCCCGCAGCAATCTCAAAAATAATTAGCTCCCAGTTTTATACCGGCGGTTTCTTTTCGTTTAGCCCTCGCCGGTAAGCTTGCCCTGCTTGCCCTCCGGAGCTTCAGCGAAGGTGGGAGCGCAGCCGAAGGGGAGGCGTTCACGCAATACGCGATACGCACGACGCAATACGAATATGTAATTCTGAGCGCAGCATACACCACCGTCATTCCGAGCGCAGCGCAGCATACACCACCGTCATTCCGAGCGCAGCGCAGCGGAGTCGAGGAATCTATTAGAAAATGTCATTACGAGCGAGGCAAAGCCGAAAAAGCCTTTAGCCCTGAATTAGCCGAAGCCCTGAGCGAAGCCGAAGGGGAAGTCGAAGGGGCGGCAATCTCAACTCCAATCGTCAATCATATATCGAAAATCGCATATCACTCTCGCCTTTTTTCCTTGAAAAGTCCCCTCCCACAGTGTAGAACCACTGCAAATCATTAAAAATTATGAACGAACAGTCATCGAAAGGAGGCATTTATGCCAATTCAAGCCGTACCGGAATATTGCACTTGCATCGGCTCCGGCCGCACAATGGACGATAAAGGTTACTTCAGATACAGAGTGCCGGCTAACAAACGGGACGACCTCCTGGCTTGGATCAGGACGGGCGCTCGCTATGTGTTCAGGCACCATAGCCTTTTTCGTTCGGGAGGCCAGGTCGAGAGAGGTATTTACAACCGTTTCAGACTACACCAGGACCTCGCCCTCGACATTGACCCATTCAGCATGAAAACCCAGGCAATATGGTGGCTAAGGACCCAGGAACAAGTTGACATGTGGCTCTATTCAAAATACGCCTCAGACACTAATATGAATATGGACGCCCCCTCCATACTGGGCATCTGGTCTCCGAAAAAATTAAAGACCATACAAGGCTGGCTAAAGCATACATTCTGAACCATACATTGCACGGGTGAAACATACCGGCCTTCTGAAATACTGCTTTTGAGTGTCCCTGAAAGATACTCCTGCAATACTAAATACAGCTTCGGCTAAGACAATTAATTATTAAAGAGGTATTTTCAATGAAAGTTACGACAATTTTGGGAAGTCCTAAGAAGGATGGGAATACGGCAAAGGTACTTGGTTTGTTCGAAGAGCTAATTTCCCAGGACCACGAAGTTGCCAGAATCGATATCGCAACCTCCAACATAAAAGGATGCCTGGGCTGTTATGCCTGCCAACAGGCACCCGATGAACCTGGATGCGTTCAAAAGGATGATGTATTACCAATATTCGAGCAGATGATAGGCTCAGATGCCCTCGTATATGCTTCACCGCTCTACTGCTGGTCTTTCACCTCACAGATGAAGGCATTTATCGACCGGCATTTTTGCCTGGTTACCGGTTACGGAACTTCAGATTACAAATCCCTATTAGAAGGCAAGCATACAGCCCTGTTGGTTACTTGTGGAGGGCCGGTTGAGAATAACGCGGACCTCATCCAGGCAATCTTTGACAGAATAAGTAATTTCGGCCAATGCAACGTCATCGGCAAGTACGTTGTCCCATTCTGCTCAACACCGGATTCAATTGGTGATGAAGCGATGGAAATAGTGAAGAAAATGGCCGGGGATATCATAGCGGCTCAAGGATAGCCGAGTCTTTGGGTTTTTTCCCGCCTTTGCAGAAGGCTGCGGGTATAAACCCGTAGATGCCCGTCCTCCATCCTCTTTCCTCCTTCATCATTCGATATTCCTTGTTCAGTATTCGATATTCCCCCGTGTCTGTCTTCCGTCTTCTGTCCTCTATTCTTTTACCTGATATCCTGTTCCCCTGATTTCCTGATCTCCTTTTCGCCACCCTCTGCCCTCCTTCATCATTCGATATTCCTTGCCTGTCCCGATGCTGTCAGTCGGGGTTCGATACCTGTCCTGAGCACAGCCGAAGGATTCGATATTCCAACTTGTCTGCCCTCCGTCTTCTGTCCTCTATTCTTTTACCCTGATCTCCTGCTGTCCTGATAACCTGCACCCTGATTTCCTGTTAACCTGATAACCGTTTACCATCTTGCAAGCACACAGCGTCAAGCATCCAACTTTAGCTCACTTTAAACACTTTAGTCACTTTAGTTCACTTTAAAACTTTAGCTCACTCCTCACCCTACTCGATACCCAGGACATCAGCCATTGAATATAAAGCAGCTTCTTTGCCGACGAGCCATTCTGCCGCTCGCAGCGCTCCCCTTACAAAAGTGTCTCTACTGTTGGCGGTATGATTGAGAGTAACGGTTTCGCCGAGCGTCCCAAAGACTACCGAATGGACGCCGGTGATATCGCCGGCACGGACGGCGTGAATGCCGATAGCGCCTTTTTGTCGCAGGGTGTCTTTGCCGCTCCTGCCGTGAGTTAGAGATTTGCCGAAATCACGTCCGGTTGCACCGCAAATATTCTCGGCCAATGTAAGAGTACTGCCGCTCGGTGCATCTTTTTTGAAGCGATGGTGCTGCTCGATTATCTCTATATCGTATTCGTAGCCGAGCATTGTTGCGACCTTGCCAACGAGATCGAACAGAACATTCATACCGACACTCATATTAGTACCGTAAATAATGGGAATTTTTTGGGAAGCAGCTTCG
>JBDRTM010000336.1:0-6934 GCA_043824065.1 Planctomycetota bacterium
GTTAGGATTGTTTTTTCTTGCATATAACGAAGCTATGGGCATCGGAGCACTTATCGCACCAAGGGCTCCGATCGCTGAGCGTTTCAAGAAGCTCCGCCGTGTTATGTTTTGAGTCATATTATTTTCTCCCTTCGGCTCCAAGCCATCCCCAAGCGTGGCACGGGCATCCTGCCCGTGATTACTATATTATTCACGGCCTGGAAGGCCGTGCCACGTTACGCTTGAGGCTGCCACCCATCGCGTTTGTTTCCACAGATTTCACCGATTATTGCAAATTTCACAGATTTATCTGTGCTAATCAATCCCAATCTGTGTCATCTGTGTTTCCTACTTAGTTACTGTTGCGGAAAACGAAAATCGACGATGTCACCCCTGCCCCTGCTTTCGCAGGGGTAAACTTGTCCCCGCGAAAGCGGGGAGCAGGGGTCCAGAGCGAAAAACTGGATTCCCGCTTCCGCGGGAATGACAAATAATGTTTCCGCAACAGATACTACTTACCCTCCAGAGACAGTACCCGGCCATTTTTCATTGAAAGGTAGAGCCGGCCATCAGCGGCGGCCATACCGTCGAAAACCGGTACTGTTTCGAGCTTGTATTCTGCAAGTTTCTTGCCGTCCGAGGCCGAAACCACATGCAGCAAAGCGCCCTTTTTCCCGTCAAGGGCCGTAATTTGCTCGCGAAGCTTCCTGGCAACGCCTGGAGCATCAGGATTTTTAAATATCTGTTCTTCGTCGATTATGTCCGGTGGGCCTGCGATGAAGAGGGTTTTATTCGCCAGGACCATAGCACGGACGTAAAGCGGCGTTTCCCGCGACCAATAATAGAGCGGCCTGGTGGTGGGGGCAGCGCTGAGCTGTTTATTTCTCTGCTGTTTCTTTTGCCGAGGTGTTAGTTTGGCTGTTTGCTTTTTGGCCGCGCGCTTCACTATTTCTGGTTCTCTATCAGCGGCAAAAAGGTGATATTCCATAGGCGTTGTCCATTTGTAGTATTCCAGCTTGCGGCCGTAACCATAGACGTTGGAATCATCAACAACCAGCAATCGTCCGGCAGGAGTAACTCGACCGGCCTTGGGCCAGCCGCCGGCGCCCGAAGCAATGCTCTTGCCGAATATCCAGTATGAGCGGTGGAACCATGTATCGTCTAACATACCCGTCGAGCAGAACAGATGCCGTCCCTCGCCTAACTGGTCAGTGACATCGGTCGGGGCGATATACTGGCGTATGCCGTTAAGGTCAAAACGCTGGGTCCGCATGTAAAGGTACTTGCCGTCACTTGAGAGAATGTCCGCAAGTGCGGGTGGCATATTCAGGCCTTTGACGTGGACTTGCAGATTCTCACCGGTCTTCGGGTCGCGGTCGTCGAGAATGTTCTCGGATATCTTTCGGCCCGTTTCTGGGTCAAGCCGTAACAAATGGAGGCCACCGTCGAGGAACATCGACCTACCTGCGACACAATAGACAATATTGTCCTGCACAAGCACACTGCCATGAACCGGCCAGGCCGATTCCAATTGCTCGAATGACGTCAATCGCAGGTCTGCCGGCGCTGCGCGGAAACGCCAGACCAGCTCGCCGTCGGAGGCGCGCAGGCAATAGACCCAGCCATCGGCTGAGCCAAACAGGACCCTGCCCTGATAGATAGTCGGCGGTGAATCGACCCGTCCTCCGGCCGTGTAGCTCCAAAGTGCTTTGCCGTTCTTTGCATCGAGGGAATGTACGGTGTGGGTATCTATTGAAGCCACAAAAACCCTGTTCCCGCCGACTACGACACTGCTCAGCTTGCCACCAAGATTAGTTTCCCAGGCACGTTTCAACTTAATGGGGACCTTTGTGTTAGTGAAGCCAGTGCGTTCGGCATCATGGCGATATGTAGGCCAATCGCTTGTATTTTCGATTGTCGATTGTTGACTTCCGATTTTCCCGTATGCCGGGCCGCGTTCGAGTCTATCGGCATCAGGTACATTCTTCGGAACCTTTCTGGTTTTGGACTCAGGCGCCAGGGCGTTGAATCCGTACAGCTTGGCATCGAGGTAACAGCCGCAGGAATGTGGCGGTGCATAGACAAGGCCGTTACACGGCATAATACCGTAGAGACAGCCGCCTCGAACCCAGTGATGGGTCGTCCAGTGATTGTTCTGGAAGTCAACGAATTCGATGCCGGTCCTGGAAGGCAGGAGCCAGCGGTCTGTTGCCTTTGCCCGGTAGCATCGATGATGAAACCAATAAGTATCTACGTCGGGCGGAAACTGGTTTTTGATCTGGCCGGTGTACAGATCTCGTCCGGTGAATACACCCGAATCTTTGCCGGCTGCTATTGCCCCCGACCAGACAAGCCCGCCAACGACAAGAAGGTCTTCAGGAGAATTATGGCCTGAACGGGGATGGTCAGATGTCCAAAGTGTTATACCGGTATCAGCAGACAACGCCGACATTGACCTGTCACCGCCTGAAAACAAGACAACGTCCTTATAGACGACCAGTGTCGGCCCAAAGTTTGTTGGGATGGAAGGACGTCTCGATACCGGCTGTGATGCCCAAAGCTGCTCGCCGTTGCTGCGATTGAGGCATATAATCTTCTCGCCGTCGTGGAAGAGCACTCGCTTCTGGTCCGCAGCTAATGTCAGAGGAACGACCCGAAATTTTTTGCTCCAGAGGACCTGGTCTGTGTCTGCCTTAATCGCCATAATGCGTCTTGGGCGCTCGTCCCACGGCCACTCCTTGGCCACACGGGTCTTAGCTTGCCCGATATTGTTGGTTGCGGGTTTGTATTCGTTATAGTTCATCGGAGTATCGTTGGCCATCAGGAACAGCACGCCGTCAGAAGCGATAATTTCTTCGGTAGCGTCCGTGTTTTTGTATGTCCGGATAGTCTTTCCGGTTGCTGCATCAAGCGCAGTCAGCGGCGCCTGAAAACCAAGCGTAACATATACCGTGTCCCCAACAGCCACTAAGCGGCGGGGCAGGTGGGCCGGGCCGCTCTTAAAAGGCCACAAATGAGTATGCCACGATGGAATCGGACGTTTCCACAGAATAGTGCCGTTGAACGCGTCCCGCGCAATCAGGGTTCGCTCCTGCGGCAGCTGGATGATAACTGTCGAGCCCTCGTCAAAGATGTAAAAAATACGGCCATTGGCTGATACCAGCGCACTCATACTGGCCATACGGTCGTGATGCCGCGACCATCTTGGGCTTCCCACCCACTGCAGATGAGCAGGCGGGTCAACTACCTGGTCATGTGAGACCGCGTTGCCGGTTGCGTCGTACAGGTAATGCGTCCATTCGTCAATTTCTTTTGGGCGCGGCTTGACGGTCTTGGACCACCGTCCAGCCTTCTTAATGTAGGCTGCACCATTAGGGACCAGGACCCGCATGACCTCGCTCATAGTAACTCTACCGAGCTGCTCCGAGACGACGAGGTTTACCAGGTTGTCGATGTATGGAAGACGGCTGCCATTCAAGCGGTCGACCGAAACCTTCCCGTAGAGCTTAAGCGACTGGATATGTTTACGGGCCTTTTCGACGTTCTTTACATCTGGGTCCAGGCCGTGGACGAGATAGCCCCGTAAGGGGTCCCGCCGGAAGGCGTCCCCAAGCGGACTTGCGGGACTGTCATTTGCGCGCAATGCGGCAGTGAGCTTCCCATCCCCGCAGCCAATGTGGACGATGAGGCCTCCCTGCACATCACAGGCATCCAAAATCTCCGCAGCCTTGCTTTTGTGTGCCCCGCTGCTTCCGGGCTGCAAAGCAAACCGCCGGGGCTGAGCTTTTGCCACCGAAAAGATGAACGATGTTATAAAAATATAGTTTAAGATCATAGATAATGGACTTCTCTTTTTCATGAGTACTTCCCTTTCACTTCGAACCTTTGTTAAGAATCTCCGGCAACCTCAAATTTACATGTTAGGCACCATATACGAAACACTGTTGACGAAACGAATTTATTTTACAATGATTATAATCTGACAACATACTAAAATCAATAACCACCTTTGTATGACAAATTAAAGAGGCTGAATAATGAAAAAAAAGAAAGAGCGATTGGTGCCGTACAATATGGTATCTCCCGGTTTTGAAGCGATATACACGGGCAGGAAAGCTTCATCCGAAGGCGAGAAAGTCGAGATGATTACAACCGTTATTGCGGATGAAACGGGTAATGAGATAAGAAAGTGGCCGGTTGTTTCCTGGACGTTCCCTGGAGAGGAAAAGAACTGGGATGAGGAAATAAAATACATCAACAACATGCAGAGCAAATTAGGAGAGCTGGATGACAGCACTCGCCGGATTCGCTCTCATATCGCGAGCCTTGCACCGTGTGACAGCGGATTTCCGGTTACTGTGGACGAGCTGTTGAATGCCATCGGCCGGGGAAAACTGGATGAGCCCTCATTTCGCAACGGATGCTGGTGTTCCGGCATGTGGTGGGAACAGAAAACCACCCAGCCGTCTCATATTGAGAGCATGAAAACAATAAATACCATATTAACAGGTTATCTGGCAGGCGAGCCCAAGGAAGATTTTATCAGGGAATTTCCAGGCGCTGCCGGATTCATTAACCGTACTTATGCGTGGCTTGGTCCGGCAACAGAGCTGACGGAAGTCCAAAAGCTTATGATGGAACGGGTGTTTCTTATTATTGAATACTTTTCGAAGACCAGCGATACGGTGCCTTATTCTCAATTCGATGATGTTTCAAAACTGCAGGAGGGTGAGAGGCTTGTCAAGGAACTTTTCGAAGAAGGCGGGCAGGGAGCTAATCTCGATATGGAAATATCAAAGAAAGCTGCCCTGCCCCGAGTCTATCCGAAGTGGAAGCCGGAATATCAGGAAAACCTTGAAAGCCTTGAGGATTCCCGAAAAAAAGAGTTGTATAAAACCTGTTGTGCCATTGCCTCCGGTGTGCACACCTTGTCCGATTGCCATCATAGCACATTTCGGTACATCGAAAGCTGGATTCACGGTATTGGAACCGGCAAATTGGGCATCCCAAGCCGCAAAGTCGGGACAGAGAGGGAAAGACTCGGACGGTCGCTGTTCGGTTATGTGCTGGGATTGGACAAGTGGCTGTTAGGCTTACCGATGCAGTTTGTCCTTCTGGATTTAGGGCACATAGACCTTGGGTTCGAACCACAAAACGAGATACTTCGCGTTTACGCCTATCTTGGTGAAGAAAGAACTCCTGTGAAAGAATGGCTCGCCGCCTGTTTGTGGCACAGCCTTACATATTGTCCGATAGCCGGCAATCCCGGAGGCCTTGTTCGCCATAAAAATCTGCTCGAACGCGCAAAAGAAATGGGTGTTAGTGTCAGGGAATGGATAAAATCTGTTCTTGAAAATCATCCAGGAAACGACAATTGAGTATAAATTGTAAGTAAATCGCTGCCTGCCAAGACATTATCAACAACACATACCAATTCTCCAATTCATAATCAGGAGATTTTACTTGACGGGAAGGTGGCTAACTGGTATAAATAACGTTGTTGGAGTCTGTGAATTATTCGGCTCCTGATGTGAGAAACCTCTTTAGTTTTTCGAATAGAGGAGGAGTTATTATGCATTGTGTGAGGCAAAAAATTGTAATATGGACTTTGTGCCTCGTTATTTTACACTTCAATTAACAACCTATTTTTATTTTTTTAAGGAGGACTATTATGTCTAAGAAATTGATTTATCTAATCTCTTCTGTTTTGGTGCTCGGCTCTGTCAGTAACGCTGCCACCATCCATTGGACAGATCGTGGTGATGACCACCTTTGGAGCACTCGGGCCAACTGGGAATCCAATAAAGTCCCCACCGCTGCCGACGAGGTCTATATCGATGTACCGCCCGCAGCAGCGCCAAATGGCCCGGTTATTCAGGATGGCATCGATGCGAAGGCTTTCGGCCTGGCTTGTGAAGTGGCGGGGGAGCCTACGATGACCATGACGGGGGGAACTCTTGAGATAATGGATTGGATTTGGTGGGGTGACGGGGCCGGGTCACACGGCACGTTTAATATGAGTGGAGGAACCATAACAGTTGCCGCAGAATTCGAGCTTGGATGGGGCGGTGGTGAAGGTACCTGGAATATGACCGGCGGTACAGTTACCTGCGGAGAATTGATAGTTCCGACGGCTACCGGAGCGGCGGGGCAGCTATACCTTCACGGTGGTACTGTTAATGTTGGCAGCATTGGCCTTGAAATGAACGCAAACGGCCTGATTGATGTCGGCGGAGGTACGTTAGTGTTAGAAGGTGATTTGACGGAGGTAATCAATGACTTTATCGCCGCCGGCCAGATTACTTTCTACGCGGGGGGAGGCCTCTCCAGTCTGGACTATGATGACAGAAATCCCGGCAAGACCACGTTGACAGCCAGATGGACGGGAAGGGCCTACAATCCCAGCCCGGCTGATGGTGCCCTGCATGAGGATACCTGGGTGAACATTGGCTGGTCGCCGGCAGATAATGCTATCTCGCACGATGTGTACTTCGGCGAAAATTTTGACGATGTGGACGGCGCCGCCGAAGGCGCGTTCTACGGCAATCAGACCTCAACGTTTTTTGTTGTCGGCTTTCCCGGATTTCCTTATCCGGATGGTCTTATTCCTGGCACCACTTATTACTGGCGGGTCAATGAGGTTGAGGCCGATGGTACCATACGCAAAGGCGATATCTGGAGCTTTACGGTCCCCCCTAAGACTGCCTACTTCCCCGACCCTGCTGATGGCGCCGAGTTTATAGACCCGGATGCAGACCTTAGCTGGACCGCGGGTTTTGGTGCAAAATTGCACACCGTGTATTTCGGCGACAATTTCGACGATGTGAACAATGCCGCCGGAGGACTCCCTCAGGGAGCTGGAACCTATGAGCCCGGCCCGCTTAAATTGGCTAAGACTTACTACTGGCGGGTCGATGAGTTTGATGCCATCGCCACCTATACAGGCGACGTCTGT
>JBDRTM010000337.1:0-16824 GCA_043824065.1 Planctomycetota bacterium
TATTATTACGGAACTAACCAATGTCCAGGGAATCCGCGCTTGAGATATGCCTTCGGTAATGGCATCTGCTCCTATCACATAAACAACAGTCGCGGGAAGCATGGTCAAGCATGACCAGAAGACATAGGGAAAGAACCGAATCTTTGTTAAACCGAAACCATAATTAAGCAGACAACTCGGGGATATTAGAAGAAGTCTGACCATTGCCACAATTATTGCCCCGTGTTTTTCGGTGAGCTGATAAAGTTTGTTAATCTTCTGGTTACGCGAAAGCAACCGGGCAGTCGCATCTTGAGCGAAATAGCGTGCGATAAGAAAAGTCAAGCCTGCACCTATGGGAGCAGAAATAGTAACCAGAATAATTCCCACGACCGATCCAAAGAAGATCCCTGCGATAACAGCAAGCATCGAACGAGGTATTACGGCAATCATTGCTCCTATATGGATAAACACAAAGACCACGTAACCAAGAGTTTCCAAGCCTTTAATCCAATCTTGCAACTCTACCAGGCGTCCGACAAGACCTAATACCTTTGCCAGGACTAATGCAACTACAAGAAAAGAAAGCAGGAGAACCGGTCGCCACAACTCACGTACCAGCGCTTTTATGTTTCTTTGTTGAATATTCTTATTTTCCTCTACTTTCTGCAATGACACTTTCCTTTTCAGTCACCCATTTTTGTCAAAAGTTTAGGGTTATGCTGGTTATACAGTCGACCATTAGCTCAATCTTGCAGGTACTGTATGTAAGTGTTATTTATCTGAAAAGATTCATATTACAGCATTACCGTGAATCTGTCTTTTTATAGAGCAGAAGTCGATAAGATTTGAATTTCTTGAAGTTTTCTACTGTTTTCTCGCCATCGAAATACGTCCTATTAATCTTGTTTATCCTCTTTCTGTACACCCACTTGACGCCAGCGTCTTTTTTTGTCTTTCTTCACAATAATCCTTCCGGCCATAAACCATTTTCCAGGATGAAATTTACTAACTCTTAGGTTCAATTCGAGTGTTACTTTTTTCTGTACTCAACAAAACAAAATGTTTTTAGCTTTTCTGAATAGCATTTTCCTGTCCTCCACGATTTTTTGCCTTTTGCCTGTGTTAGAATTTCATCACACTCAGCGGTAGTATGACCAGTTACTTCTATTTACTAATAGTCTTTAAAGGTTCTCATCCATTGCGGCCAGTCGGACGATTGAACGCCGCCGGCTGTCGTCCAGGCACCCTGAGTATCAAAGTTGCGGTGCCAATTGAACGTCCAAAGCTCCTTCAGATCTACCTTCCTCACATTAAGATCCAGAAAAACGGCATTTATGGCGCCCTTGTGCCTGTTGATGCAAACTAAGTGCATTTCATTTGTAACAATGCCATCAACCTCAGGCGGGCCTTGTGTGTGATCAGCGTAGGTGTCCCAGACTACACAGTCAAAAAACATCGGTATGTTGTTTGCCTTTTTTTGCTCTCGATTCCTCCAGAAGTTATCGCCAGGTCGATCGCCGAGCCATTCATCCATGCCATAGCTGCCGTAATCTTCACCCGGCTTATCCGCAAAGTTTGTCCAGCCTCCTCCTTCCGTTACCCATCGCCAGGCACCAAAGGGGACCTTGCCTCCCTCAGTATAAGGTTTTTTTGCTGACGGACACAGGGTCAACGCCCCCCGGTCCTTGTAATACGGTCGCAATTTTTCGGGCCAGTCTCCGGAGGCTGCGGCACCGCTCGGAAACTTTCCCCCGGAGTCCTCGAGATACATATGCCAACAGTAGGACCATTGTTTGATGTTGGACATACAGGCAACAGCCTGTGCCTGTTTCTTTACCCTTTGCAGCGAGGGCATCAATATCGCCAATAACAGGGCGATAATGGCAATGACCACCAAAAGTTCTATTAGTGTAAAGCCGTATCGTTTGCACATATCAGTTCCCCTTCCCTTTCAATAAATTTCCTTCCAAACCAATCCGCCAATGGCGGACCAGACATGATGGTTTTCGTGCTCGTATGCTTGTCTGCCGTAATTATAACACACTCATTTGTGGTAACGCAAGCTTTTATTGGCAAATTAGGACAGGAAGTTGGCGTGGGCGCTGGCAATCCGCCTTTGGCGGACTCTATAGAGTTTTGAAACATAAAAAAAGCAGGCCGAGAAGTGGAGGAAACAGCTAAGGTACTATTATAAAGTTTTTAGATAATCCTTTCCCTGTCATTCCCGCGAAAGCGGGAATCCAGGAATGAAACGGTCTGAAGTGAAGCTTCAATCAAAGTTATTGTCGAAAAACTTATTCAGGGTAGCTTCGTCACCGTGTGTATCTGCTGTCTTTTTTTTCCCCACTATCGACCTTTGTTGCCCCGGGATACTTGTATATACTGCATGCTAAGTCTTGCACTAACAATCAAAGAATTAGGTAACCGTTCAGGGCCTAAAAATGTCGATTTTGAGCGAAAAACGGCGATTTAGAATGTTGCATTATGCCAAAACAGCTCATATTTACGCTAAAATGGCTAAAAGAATATAAGGGAACCGCTCTTTCAAGCTAAAAACGGCGATTTTGCCCCCTGAACGGTTACAATTCCCGCATCTTCAGTTGAATTAACTTAGTGGGAGAGCTACTGCGTGAAGTAGAGTTGTAATTAAACTTGTGCTCGCACCTGCCTGCACCACCGTGCTTTCTGCCGAAAGGCATCCTGCGGATTGCGTGAACAAGAACAGGGATTTCATAGGCACAGGTGTTTGTTACAAACAACGGGTGTTTAGGTGTGTGGCCAAAGCATGATTATTTAACTTTTTTGAACCCCGCCCGTCGTCTACAGTCCCGAAAGGGACGCCTTGCGGCGGATGCCTTGCGGCAAAGACGAGACGGGGTGAAGGAGGACTATTATGTGTAAGAAATTGTTTGTTTTAACTTCTTTTGTTTTGGTACTGTCTCTGGCCGGTACAAACGTGGTCTTTGGCGCCATCGTGATAGAAATACCAATCGCTGGAAGTAATGATGATGGTGAAGCTATCGTCGGTGGCGGTGCGGAGAGTCGGGGCAGCAGCGACCTGGAGATGCCGTGGGAAGGTGATGGCGCGACGGGCAGCAAACAAATAATAGGTTTGCGTTTTCGTAATATCCCCCTTGAGAAGGGTGAGGAAATCTCTAAAGCCTATGTGCAGTTCGTAGGGGATGACCAAAAGGTGTCCGGTCCAACCGTGAATCTTATTATTAATGGTCTGCTGCAGCTCAATCCCGGTGAGTTTAACAGTAGCGAGCAATTTTACGATGAAAGGAATCCCAAAACTGCCGCGGAGGTCAAGTGGAGCGATATACCTGATTGGACCATGGTCCAGGCGACACCCGAATCAAGGACCCCGAATATCGCCCCTATCATCAACGAGATAACCAGCCAGGATGGCTGGGCCAAAGGGGATGCCCTGATAATATTTATCAGGGACGACGAAACAAATCCCTCCACCGACATTCGAAGTGCTTTATCTAACGGTGAGGCAACGCTGCTTATAGAAATTGCCGTTCCATACGCTACGGACCCGATCCCGGCTGATGATGCCCTACTTGAGGATGTATGGGTGAACCTTGGCTGGTCACCGGGAATGTCTGCAGTTTCGCACGATGTGTATTTGGGTGACAATTTAGACGATGTGGCGGCCGGCACCGGCGATACATTCCGGGGCAATCAGGCCTCGACGATGTTTATTGCCGGCTTTGCCGGATTTCCTTTTCCGGAAGGTCTTGTTCCGGGCACGACTTACTACTGGCGGATCGACGAGCTTGAGGCCGACGGCACTACAGTCACAGGCGAGGTCTGGAGCTTTCTGGTTCCCCCCAAGAAGGCCTACAATCCCATCCCGGGTGATGGTAGAAAGTATGTTGACCCGGACGTGGAGCTTAGCTGGACGGCAGGTTACGGCGCGAAATTACACACTGTTTACTTCGGCGAAACTTTTGACGAGGTGAACAATGCCGCCGGGGGTCTGCCTCAGGCAGCTTTAACCTATAGTCCCGGCACGCTCGAATCGGGCAAGACTTACTACTGGCGGGTTGATGAGTTCGATGTCGCAACTACGCATAAAGGCGATGTCTGGAAGTTCACGGCCTTACCCGTTATCGAAATTACCGATCCGAACCTTATCGGCTGGTGGACGTTTGACGCAAGTAGCGGCACCACTGCCATCGATTTTTCCGGTCACGGCAATGACGGCAAGCTGGGAGGTGACCCGCAGTGGGTAGAAGGGATCATAGGCGGCGCACTGAATTTGCCCAGGGGCAGTTATGTTACAATAGACGGTGTAGTCGATGACATAACAAGCACTACTCTTACGCTCAGTGCATGGATCAAGAGCACGCAGGCGGGAGAGGGGAACGTTTTCGCAGCTAATGTCGGTGGAAGTCACCCTCTGATGTTTGGCATAAAAGGCGGCGGGCAAACATATGTGAATGATGGTAGTGATACATATTACCCCCCTTCTATCAATGACGACGAGTGGCATATGATAACGTATGTCAGGAGCGGATCAAGAGGGTATATATACGTCGATGGAGTTCAGGTAGGCAAGTATTCCGCCGGCTTCTCTTTGGATGGGGTAGATCGGTGGTCGATAGGAATGGAATGGGACTCTGCACCGAGCGACTTTTATGTCGGTATGGTGGACGATGCCCGCATCTACAAGGTGGCGCTGACGGCGGAACAGGTTAAGGAGCTTATGAGAGGTGACCCATTACTTGCCTGGAATCCGAGCCCGGATAATAACTCAACAGTGGATATCGACGAAGCCAAGCAGCCCCTTAGCTGGTCACCTGGAGAAAACGCCTCTCAGCATGATGTGTACTTCGGCACTGACGAAGTATCTGTCGAAGGTGCTGATGCATCCGATACGACCGGTATATATCGAGGCAGACAGGGTACAACCAGCTACAATGTCCCCGAAGCTCTTGAATGGGCCGGCGGGCCATACTACTGGCGAATCGACGAGAATAATACCGATGGTTCTATCAGCACAGGCAGAACCTGGAGCTTTTCAGTAGCCGATTATCTTATCGTGGACGATTTTGAGGACTACGACGTTGGTAACAACGAGATATGGTGGGTGTGGTTAGATGGATTTGGCTATGCCTCACATCCTACCAAACCACCCTATCCCGGTAATGGAACCGGCTCGATGGTCGGTGACGAAACCACTTTATCTTATATGGAAGAGACCATCGTTCATGGCGGTTCTCAGGCGATGCCTATCTTCTACGACAACAATACGCAGGGCAAGCTCAGGTATTCAGAGGTGGAGAAGACGTTGAGCTCCCGACGAGACTGGACTGTGGAAGGCGTTGGAGTGCTATCGGTTTGGTTCTACGGTGTTGCGTCTAATGCTGTTGAGCCCTTGTATGTTGCTCTCAATAGCAATGCGGTAGTTACTCACGATAATCCAAATGCAGCTCAGATAGAGGCCTGGACGGAATGGACTATTGACCTGCAAGCGTTTGCAGACCAGGGCGTGAATCTTGCCAATGTCAGTACGATTGCTATTGGTCTGGGCAACAAGAACAATCCGGTAGCCGGTGGTTCAGGTACGATGTACATCGATGATATTCGGCTGTACCGGTCGGCTCCATAACCAGAAGCACCGGAAGCCATAAGCGGCAATTGTTCGTTTGCGGTGACAGACGATAGCCGAACGGATTAGCATCAATTCGGGGCTTATACCGAATGATTCGGTATAAGTCCTTTCTTTAAATGTTAAGGGATCTATAAAAAAAAGGCCGCTTTGAAAAGCGGCCTTTTTACTCGCCGGTAAGAACAACCTCAAACAAATTTTAAGGTTCAGTCTCTTAGGTTCTGTTAATAACACGAAGCTCAATAGTCATTAGTTTCCTGGTCCTCGCCGTTGCCACCACTTCGCGGATGAGCGTTTTCATAGACGTCTTTGAGCTTTGTCGTTGTAAGATGTGTGTAAATTTGGGTCGTTGACAGCGACTGATGGCCGAGCAGCTCCTGGACACTCCTTAAATCAGCACCATTGTTTAACATGTGCGTTGCAAAACTGTGACGCAAGGTATGTGGACTGATGGCCGGGTCCAGTCCTGCCATCTTAAGATATTTGTCCATCTTACGACGGACGCTGCGGGTGCTGAGCCGTTTGCCGTGTTTGTTGACGAATAAAACTTTGGAATCAAAATTATCGTTATTTTGTGCCCGTTTATTCCTAAACTCCATATAATGCTGAATGACCTGCAAGGCGGATGAGCCGATAGGTGCGATTCTTTCCTTTTTACCTTTGCCTCTGACATGAACGATCTCGCCCAGGAAGTCTATATCGTCCATATTTAGGGCCACAAGCTCGCTGACTCTTATGCCGGTGCTGTAAAGGGTCTCCAGAATGGCTCTGTCTCTGGCACCGAGCCAGTTATCCTGTGGTGGAGTATCGAGTAATTTCTTTACTTCTTCATACTCAAGAAATCGCGGCAGCTTCTTGTCCTGTTTTGGAGTTCTGACAGCTATGACCGGATTGGAGGTGACCAGGTTTCTTTTAACAAGGAACTTGTAAAAGCTCCGCAGGGTAGCCAGTTTGCGGGCTATGGTCGCTTTGGAATACTGCTTCTCATTTAGAAAAGCAAGATATGTTCTGACAACATCTGTCCCTGCTGAAAGAAGTAACTGGTCAACTTTTGGCTTAGCCTGCGTTGCCACAGCCGTAGTCGAGCTGTCGTGCTGCTGAGCCGGCGAAACCAGCTCGGCATCCGGCGGGCTGCCATCAGAAGAACCAATCAGAAACTCACCATACTGGGTCAGGTCGGCGCCATAACATTTAGCTGTGTGCTCGGAGAAACGCCTTTCAAACTTCAGGTAATCTAAAAACTTTTGGACTGTTGTACTTTCTTCCATAATCTACCTACCTGTTTAATCTTGTCGGGGGTTTTCTTAACTTTCTAAAATCACAATTGCGTTCGTTTCTATCTTGACAAATGCCTTCCTGATTAGTTCGCATGAATTTGGGCATCTGTATTTTCGCCTTCGCCTAAGAGCTCGTCTGCCTGGCCAATTAGCGACTGTGTCAGTTTGAAACTCAGTACGGCTGCATCAAACCAATCGAAATCTGTTTGCTTATCTTTTGCCTGCTCAATCAGAGCATCCAAAAGTTCGTCTTCGGCGCCGTTCTCGTAACGAAATATAAACTTCTCTACTCCCTTGTTCAAAACCAGTTGTCGCTTCATTTTTTTCATCATTACAGGCGTCTCTAACTTTAGGCAAAATCGGTTGACAAATATAGTCCGTTAAGTATTGTTATAAACACCTACGTTTGTTATCGGCCTAAAACCTACTTACTAAAGTCCAAACTTAAATTTTCTTCAACAAATGTGATAAAATCGACATTGTGAAAAACACTACAACGCTTTTATCGGCCAATAAGACGTTTAGCTTTACAAAAATGAATGTGAATGTTGCCAGATTGAGGTTAAATTTGGATATATTTTGTATTGGCTGACCGCAGGGAAATGGAGGGCTTTGCTCTTAATTGACCTTGAAGAAGATTCTTCCGTCTTTTTTTTCGGAGTGAATAATCCCCTTGTGTTGAAGGCCGGTGACATATTTCAAGGCTTCGTTACGGCCGATGCCCAGGCCTGAGCATATGTCATTCAGCGAGCAAGGCCTGCGTTTCAGTATTGATAATACATCCTCGGCTTTATTTTCAAGGCCCCTGCCGTGGTGGCTCAGTGAGAAATCAGCTACGACCTCACACTTCGGGCCCAGGCGTGCAGCTATAGCCTGAAGCTTTTCGGCATCCAGTCTTTTGATGTCGGCCTCGGCCGTGGGTCGCACGGCTGTATTAAGCTGGATTTTGTCGGGACGAATGAGTTCTATGGCGTCCCTGATTTTAGCAATTTGCTCGGCTTCGGTATTTAGACCCTCGACAAAAAACACTTCGAGCCATATCCGGCCGGCAAATTCATCTCTGAATCCGCATAAACCAGAAATCAGGTTTTCGATACTAATATCTCTGTGTGGGCGATTCACTTTTTGGAAAGTCTGTTTGTCACCGGCGTCCAATGAGGGCAGCACTACATCAGCCTTTGCGCAATCTGCCCGTACATCTTCTTTGTATAACAGGGTGCCGTTGGTTAATATAGCCACGGGAATATCGGTAATTTTCTTTATGCCGTCTATAAGTTCACCGAGTCGTGAATTCAACGTTGGCTCACCGGAACCTGCGATAGTGATAAAATCAGCTATACTTTTTTTGTCATTCTGAGCGCAGCGAAGAATCTCTCTTAGCTCGGCCAAGATAGGCTCGATGGGGCCATAGTCCTTTCGCTCTATGGTCCTGTCAGTGGTTTTGCCGAGCTGGCAATAGACACAGTCGAGCGTGCAGACCTTGAACGGCACGATATCAACGCCGTAACTTCGTCCTAATCTTCGCGAAGGCACCGGCCCATAGAAATATTTTTTCTCAGAAGCCACTTTTTTACCCGCGAACGACCTCAAATATTTTTTTGCAGGTTTTCAGCAAATCTTCGAGCCGGTCTATCGGCATAATGCAGGCGGCGTCTGATTTTGACTTTTCCGGCTCGGTATGAACTTCGATAAAAAGGCCATTGGCGCCGGCTGCGATTGCCGCTTTGGCAAGTATTGGGGCCATTTCCCGTCGGCCTGCGCTGGCGTTGCCGAGTCCGCCGGGCTGCTGGGTGCTGTGGGTGGTATCGAAAACAACCGGATAACCCAGCTTCTTCATCTGCTCAATAGCTGTCATATCATTAACCAGTCGATTGTAGCCGAAAAATGTGCCCCGTTCTGTAAGAGTTATTTTTTCGTTGTCACAGGCACGAATCTTCTCGACCACATTTTTCATCTCAGCGGGAGAGAGGAATTGGCCTTTCTTTACGTTTACCGGTTTGCCCGTTTGTGCACAGGCACAAAGCAAATCAGTCTGTCGGCACAGAAAAGCAGGCACCTGGAGACAGTCCACAATCTCGCCGGCCACAGCGGCCTGAGACGGCTCGTGAACATCGGTCATAACAGGCAGGTTGGTCTGGCGACGGACCGCTTCGAGAATCTCCAAACCCTTCTCAATGCCAGGCCCCCGGAAGCTGTGCAGGCTGGAGCGATTGGCCTTATCGAAACTGGCTTTAAAAATCAATCCAACATCAGTCTTTGCACCAATATCGACAAGTCTATTCGCAATATCCAGGCAGCAGGTTTCGCTTTCAATTACGCAAGGTCCTGCCATTACGAATAAGGGCGCATCCAAACCAATCTCAATGTCACCGATTCTGAAATTCATTTTAATTATACCTTGTGATACAGTGCCTAAAGTGACAGCTTTGCTGTCATTCTGAACGCAGCGCAGCGAAGTGAAGAATCTCTTTTTCGTTGGCCAGATCCTTCGGCTTCGCCTCAGAGCTTGCCCTGAGCTTGCCGAAGGGATGACACTTACGTGTCACTTCAGGCACTTTAAATTATCCTATTGCTCTGACAATTCTTGTTCTTATGCCTGCCGGCTTGGCGCCTTCGGGCACTATACAATTGACAGCTTGAGGTATCACCTTGATTTGTACGGGCAAAGCCGGCCCAGGGTCGCCGTCAATTTCAGTCATTACTGAATCAGTTTCGGAGCTTACAAGGATGTTTTTGCCCTGCCGATAAATAACATCGCTGGTATCGGCATGGTGTTTTAAAACGGTCATCAGTGAATGCTTGACTAAGTGAAGCTGAGAGGCACATTTATAAACGCACACGTCCAGCAAACCGTCGCCGAAGTCGGCATAGTGCAATACCTGCAGGCCCACTGCATATCTTGAAATGTTTCCGACAAAAACCAAACCGGGGCCGTCGAAAATCTCTTCCCCGTCAACCTCTACTTTCATGGGGTCAAATTTGTAGTTCCAGAACGTTCGCCATATCGGCCAGAAGTAATCGAAGTGGTCTATATGTCCGGCTCGCTGCTCGCTGACCCGTTTGACCACTTCGCCGTCAAATCCAAAACCGGCTATAGAAGTAAAACATCTCCCATTTGCACTTCCTAAGTCCAGAGGCCGAATGTATTCTGCTTCGAATGTTCTTATTATTGTTTTTAGTTTTTCATCGAAACCTAATTCATTTGCCAGCAGATTTTCCGTTCCGTGGGGCACTATCAGCAACGGCTTGTCACTGCCTTCCAGGCCGTGCGCGACCTCTCTGACCGTACCGTCACCGCCGACAACGACGACCATTGCACAGTCGTAATCAATCGCTGCGTCTGTGGCCAGCTCACAGGCATTTTCCAAAGAAGTTGTCAGACTAACTCTGACCTCGAATCCCCTTTTGACGAGGTATTGCTCAAATCGGCGTCCGGTCAATTTACTGCCGGTGGGACCAGACTTGGGATTTACGATAGAAGCAATGTAACCATCATCCGGTTTCATTTCTCTGATTTACTATTTTCTAATTAATATTTACTATTTGCTTTTTTGCTACTAACGATGCGTAACTTTCTGCTATGTGCGACAAATCGGACAGCCCTAATTTCTCTTGGGCGGTGGCTATTTTTTCTTCGTCGGGTCCTTCGATTTCCACAAAATCACCTAACAACGGCAGCCGGTCTAAAGCAACTTCGCAATCACCAAGCTGCCAAAGGCGACGCTTTTTTTCGACAACTAAACTCTGTTCGTACCCTAATGCCGAAAGCAGCTTTCGGACTGAATCGGCATCCTTGATCTCGAGCTCTATCTCCTGTCTCTTTTTGAGGTTGCTTTTTTCTTTGGCGCCCTTATATGTTAAAAATAAGCTCTCGCTCTTTCCAACCATCTGCTTGCGTAATCGAAGACATCTGTCGGTTTTAGTCAGTGTTGTGTTTGTATCGTCAAAATGATAATCGGTCTGCAGCTGCTCTGCCAGAAATTCGGCACCGAGTTCAGAGAGCTTACGCTCTATTTCAGGCAGTGAGTCAACCTTCAGCTTTGCTTCGATTTCGGTGCACATAAATACATTAGCTTAAATAAAAACGCTATACTCTCTTGTCATTCCTGTGAAAACAGGAATCCAGAAAAGTTGCGATGTGGATTCCCGCTTACGCGGGAATGACATAATGCTATATAACTATATTTACCAGTCGTGATTTGATGACGATAATTTTCTTAGGCTCTTTACCGGCCATGGCAGCGATTACCTTTTCACAGGTCATCGCCTTTTGCTTTATTTGCTCTTCGTCTGCATCGGCAGCAACAACGATTCTGTCCTTTATTTTGCCGTTGACCTGCACCGCCAATTCGATTTCCTTTTCTTTGATAAGCTCCTTGTCGTATTCGGGCCAGGGCTCATAAGCCAGAGTATCTGTATGGCCCAGCTTCTCCCAGAGTTCTTCAGCGATGTGAGGTGCAAACGGGGCGAGAATCAAAACGAATTTCTCAATGACTGCTTTCGGTCTGACCGTTTGTTTGTTGAGGTGATTTACAAAAATCATCATAGCGCTGATAGCGGTATTGAAACCGAAACTTTCGATGTCATCGCCGACCTTTTTTATCGTCTGGTTCAGCAGCCGCAACGTCTCTTCATCTGCTTCGGCTTCTTTTACCTGTTCGGCAAGCTCACCCGTATCTTCATCGATTACCACCCGCCAGGCCCTTTGCAAAAAACGGTGCACGCCTTCGACGCCCTGCATATTCCAGGGCTTGATTGCCTCCAGGGGCCCCATAAACATCTCATAAAGCCGCATCGAATCGGCACCATAGCCGGCAATAACCTTATCAGGATTGACTACATTGCCGCGGGACTTGCTCATCTTCTGGCCGTCTTCGCCTAAAATCAGTCCCTGATTGACAAGCTTCTTAAATGGCTCTTTAGTGCTGACGTAACCCAGGTCGTAAAGAAGTTTGTGCCAGAATCGTGAATACAACAGGTGCAGGACCGCATGCTCGGCACCGCCGATGTACAAGTCAACCCCCCCGTTAGCCATCCAGTATTTTTCCTTTTCTTGGTCCCAGCCCTGCTGTTCATTATGCGGGTCGAGATACCTGAGATAATACCAGCAGCTGCCGGCCCATTGTGGCATCGTGTTTGTTTCACGTTTGACTTTTGAACCATCGGACAGCGTTACATTCACCCAATCTTCAACATTTGCTAACGGGGGTTCATCTGTACCTGTAGGTTTATAGTTCTCGACCGCCGGCAGCTCCAAAGGCAAATCTTCTTCCGAAAGCCCGACGACACAACCGTCTTCAGTGTGTAAAATAGGAAACGGCTCACCCCAGTAACGCTGTCTGCTGAAAAGCCAGTCACGCAGCTTATAGTTTACAGCTTTTCTCCCCCTACTTTTCTGTGCGAGCCAGTCTGTAATTTGCTCCTTGAATTCCGGCGTACTCAGGCCATCGAACTGACCGCTGTTAATCGCCCTGCCGTCGCCGACAAAGCACAACTTGCCCTGCTTGACCAGTTTGGCCTGTTCGCTGTCTTGCGGCTCAACAACCGGTATAATCGGAAGTTCGAATTTTGTAGCGAATTCAAAATCCCTTTCATCGTGGGCGGGCACGGCCATAATCGCCCCTGTCCCGTAGCTAATCAAAACGTAATCACTTATCCAGATTGGAATCTTTTCGTTGTTGACCGGATTTATCGCGTAAGCACCAGTAAAAACACCAGTTTTCTCTTTTGCTAAATCAGTTCTGTCCAAGTCGCTTTTCCGAGCAGCTTGCTCACGATATTCTTTAACCGCCTCTTTCTGGTCATCGGTTGTAATCATATCCACCACTTCGAGTTCAGGTGCGAACACCATATAAGTAGCACCAAAAAGAGTATCCGGCCGGGTCGTAAATACCCAGAGATCCCAATCGCAATTTTCTATTTCAAACTTAACGTTGGCACCAATACTTTTGCCAATCCAGTCTGTTTGCAATTTTTTTATCGATTCAGGCCAATCCACCAGGGATAAATCTTCGAGCAGTCTCTCGGCGTATTTTGTTATCCGCAGCATCCATTGTCGCATCGGCTTTCTGATTACGGGATGTCCCCCGCGTTCGCTCAGACCACCGATTACTTCCTCATTGGCTAAAACCGTTCCAAGCTCAGGGCACCAGTTGACAGGAACCTCTGCCTCATACGCCAAACGACGGTCATCTATGAATTTTTGTTTGTCCTGTTCACTTAATCCTTCCGGAATGTGCAGCTCTTCAATCGGCTTGGCCTTTTGCTCAGTCTCGTCAAAGTAGCTATTGAATAATTTCAAGAATATCCACTGTGTCCACTTGTAATAATTCGGGTCGGTAGTATTGACTTCCCTGTCCCAGTCATAGCTGAATCCGAGGGACTTGATTTGATTGCGGATGTTATCCACGTTCTTTTGTGTTGTTTCTTTAGGGGCAGTTCCGGTTTGTACGGCATATTGTTCAGCCGGCAGGCCGAACGCGTCCCAGCCCATAGGATGCAGAACATTGAAGCCCTTCATTCGTTTATACCGGGCGACTATATCGCTTGCGGTATAACCTTCCGGATGGCCGACGTGCAGACCCTGGCCGCTGGGGTAGGGAAACATATCAAGCACATAATATTTGCTCCTGGAGTCATTACCGTCGTGCGCTTTGAATGTTTTGTGCTCTTCCCAGAAATGCTGCCACCTCTTTTCAATTTCGCCGAACTTATATAGTCCCTTCTTCGAACACATCTGTTTTTACTGCTCCTTATCAATGCAACAAACGACCTTTTGTTACACAATAAAATAAATATCCGTGAAAATCCACTAAGAAACTATCTCAAAACACAATTTGTCATTAACAGGTATTGACTATTGACTAATGATAAATTATAAACTACAGATTACGCGGATTACGCAGATAAAAATAAAATAGAAAATCAAAGGCTAAAATCCGTGAAATCTGTGAAATCCGTGGTTAAAAATTACGAGATACGAGATTATGGCAGAAAAGATTGTAAAAGTTGGACTTGTTGGTTTCGGCACTGTAGGCACCGGCGTAGCAAAGCTGATAATCGAGGATGCGGATTCAATAGCCGCTAAAACCGGTCTGCGGCTGGAACTTGCCTGCGTTGTTGATATCGACACAAAGTCTGCCCGTCCGGTAAAGCTGCCCGATGGTATCCTTACCGATGACCTGAATAGATTATTAGACGATGACACTATTCACATAGGCGTTGAAATGATCGGCGGAATCGATACGGCAAAACAGATCCAGCTCAAAATGTTAGAGGCAGGCAAAGATGTGGTTACCGCCAACAAGGCCTTATTGGCTGAGTACGGCAATGAGCTTTACCGGGCCGCTCACGAGAACAACCGCTGTATAGCCTTTGAGGCCAGTTGCGCAGGAGGTGTTCCTATTATCTCAGCTATCCGAACAGGGTTGACGGCAAATAATATCACTGCGATGTATAGCATCGTCAATGGGACCTGCAACTATATCCTCACTCAGATGTCAGAAGACAGAAGTCAGAGTCTGTCCCCTGTCGTCTGTCCTCTGTCCTTCTCCGAGGCTTTGGCTCAAGCACAGGAAAAAGGCTACGCCGAGGCAGACCCGACGCTGGATATCAACGGCGGTGACAGCGCACACAAGCTTGCTATTCTTTCTTCCATTGCTTTCGGATATGAAATCACACTCGACGACATCTTTGTCGAGGGCATTGAAGCAGTTTCAAAAGACGATATTCGCTACGGCGGCGAAATGGGCTACTGTCTCAAATTGTTGGCAATCGCAGAAAGGACAGAAGACAGAGAACAGAGGACAGAGGAAAGAGAACAGAAGACAGACTCTGACTTCCGACTTCCGACTTCTGACTTCCGACATCTGACTTCTGGTATTTCACTGCGGGTGCATCCCTCTTTTATTGCCGAGGATAATCCCCTTGCCCGCGTAAAAGGCCCGTTTAATGCCATCAGCATATTCGGAAGTGCCGTCGGGCAGGTGATGTACTACGGCCGAGGTGCGGGAATGATGCCGACAGCAAGCGCAGTTGTAGCGGATATTATCGATGTGGCTCTGGGTAATTCCGCCACTACTTTTCGACATTTGAGTTTGCAACCCAGAAGCCAAACGGCGCCGTTAATAGAAAAAATAGATAACCTTATAAGCAGGTTTTACATCAGGATAATGTGCAAAGACCAGCCGGGCGTAATAGCTCAGTGGAGCAAAGTGCTTGCCGAGCACCAGATAAGTATATCCGGTGCGCTGCAGCACGAGGATATCGGCCCGGACAATACTGTACCGGTGGTAATCGCAACCCACCCTACCCGGCAGAAAAATATTACAGCGGCTTTGGAAGATATGGAAAAACTTGATGTTATTGGCGGCAAGCCGGTTTGCATAAGAATCGTGGATATTCCAGAGGACAAGGATTAAGTCTAAAGTTTGAAGTGCCTAAAGTGACACGTAAGTGTCATCCTGAGGCGAAGCCGAAGGATCTGGTCAACGAAAAAGAGATTCTTCACTTCGCTGCGCTGCGTTCAGAATGACAGCAAAGCTGTCACTTTAGGCACTTTAGTTCACTTTAGACACTATTTCATACGCAAATGGTGTGCCGAAATGCCAAAAAGGGCATTAGAAGGCCGTCAGCAGGACTTTCGTTGTGAGAATTGGCGCATAATCAGAAAAACTGTCGAAAAACTTAACACGGGCACGAATTAATCGTCCGCCCTGAGAACTGCGATTAGTATCTGCGACTGTTTTGAAATCGGGCTATCCTGCCGCACCCAATCCCCACCCGGCCCAGCTCCCCACCAATAAACAGACCACTTAGACCAACCCCCGAACGCACTGCGTTGCGTTTGGAAACCCGAGCCCGAAGACAAAATACCCCGCAGATAATCCGCCACCACCTTGGCCCGCTTAGCTGAAAGTATCCACTGGTCTTTCTCAGTTGCCTGGTCATCGGCTAAACCAAGAACATAAAGCTTAATTGGTCTGGAATCCGCCATGGCGGACTGCAAATTCGAGCAAAAGTTGCCCAAGAACTGCTTTGCCGAGGCATCCAGGCGTGACACACCGTGTGCGAAGCGAATGTTAGCCACCGAAAAATCAGTTTTCGTTGCAACTACTTCTGACGGCATGGTCTTCATAGACTGGCGCAGCTCATTGAAGACCTGACGAATTTTCTCCTCTTTTATATGTATGCTCCTGCCTTTAAAATACTTATCGGGTTTGATTATGAAATGCTTGATTTTAACATTACCGAAATCGGGTCTTGGTTTCCTACCCCATAACATGCCAAGCCCAAAGTTTTTAATTGCAAACGAGAAGGAATCTCGGCCCCTGCCAAAGAGTTCCGGGTCCTGTACGCTCGCAAGGCTCAACAGCATCACAAAGAATGTCAGCAGCAGCGTTACCATATCTGAAAACGTAACGATATATCCCGGAACCTTAGGACCTTTTTCCTCGATTGACTGATGCTTACGCTTCAATTGTAAATGCTCCGTTCTAACAAAACTATCTCAACTATACGTTTAGGTTCCGTACTCGCGCGGGCCGGCTCACCACTTCTAAGGCCCCCTTGAGCCAGAGTACTTGCCGCCGAGATGCTGAACCACTTCTTATCGAGGTTATGCTCGGTTGTAAGATACTCCATGACCGCCCAAGCCCGTGACAAACCAAGCTGTTCAGCGCCCTCTTCGCTCGCCGGCCCATTTTCGTTAACAACTACACGGGTGGGTACCTCTTTTAAGAATGACGCCATTTTAGACATAATGCGACGACCCTCAGCCGAAATAAGCGTACCTTTACCCCAAAAGATTCTTTCCGATGAGATTGAGAATACCTTCCGGCTGCGGAAATCCGTGGGCGTATCTTCTTTTAAGTTATCCTCCAATCCTTTAATCAAAGTAGGTTTTTCACTGCCTTCGACCAGTTCCGGTGTCTCTTCAATTTG
>JBDRTM010000338.1:0-29999 GCA_043824065.1 Planctomycetota bacterium
ATTTCAAATTTCAAATTTCAAATTTCAAATTCCTTTAGTCTTAGATCTTAAATTTCAAATTTCAAATTTCAAATTTAAGAACAGTCTCCAATCTTGGAGAAATGCGTTCCTATATACTTTAGTGTTCTATTTACCCTCTATAACGGGATGCAATAGTCCGGTCTTATCATCTGTCGAGCAGGTGAGAGAATTTGACAAGGCCGGGCCACTCACGTCAGAAGGAGACGTAGATAGCTCGATCAAAGTACAATCCTTGGCCGCCGGCAGGCGAGCTCATATCGGTCCGTACCGGGTAGTACCCGGCGACGTATTGGAGCTGCAGATGCCTGTTGTCTTACGGGTTGTCTCTTCTGAATTCTCTGCCTGGCTCAAGCCGGCATACGGTCGTAGGGATTACGAGCCATACTTGGTTCGGGTAAGCGATGCTGGAACTATTACCTTGCCGATTGTGGGCAAGTTACCTGTTGCTAACAAAACACTTTCTGAGATAGAAGCATTGGTTATAGACGCCTATTATCCAAAGTATGTTACAAATCTCCCAATAGTAGTTTGTGAGGTAGTGAAGTATCGCAGAGAGAACGAAAGAGTTTTCACTGTTATTGGCCTTGTTAACAGGGCCAATGCCTTTCCTTACCCGCCGGATGTTCAATATAATTTGATGGAGGCATTAGCATTTGCAGGTGGGCTTAATATGACTGCGGATCCTCGCTACTTAAAGGTCCTCCGGCAGGACGCCGATGGGCGGATTGTAACGGCCACGTTTGGGGTCGGCAGCAAATCTTTGGTTGAAGCGTATGGGGTCGTGATAAAACCCGGGGACGTGATATACGTGGACCATACACTGCGTACACGTATGAACCAGTTCTTGTCTGATGTACTCGAGATCAGAGTCGGAGTAGACGCAAGTAGAAGTGTGATAGATTAGAGGGCCATTAATCTTAAATTTCAAATTTCAAATTATATGGATAACAGCAAATTAGAAAACGGAGTTTCAAACCTGGCGTTCCCACCAGGTGATGCGCGGCCACAAGAAGACTTACTGCAAACAGCCTTGCATATTGTCCTGCGTCACAGGTGGACCATTCTGGTCGCCACCATATTGTCTTTAGTTGTCACATTTCTTTATCTTTTGAAGGCTACACCAATTTACACAAGTTCATCAAGAGTTTACGTTGAGCAAAGCGGCCCTAAGATTATAAGCGAGTACGAAGGAGTCATGACCCAGTCCAGTAACTATCTTTACACCCAAGGCGAATTGATAAAATCTACTCCTATCGTTGCTGAGGTGGTTAAAGATTCAAAAATACAAAGTTTCAGAACATTTGCTGAAGTGGACAATTTGGCTGCTTACGTCAAAAATAATTTGGTTGTTCGTATCGGGGGTAAGGATGATATCATTGCGGTATCGTTCGATTCGCCATACCCTGTGGACGCTGCTGAGATAGTCAACGCTGTGGTACAGTCCTACATTAACTATCACTCTACCCGCAAACGCAGTACTGTTTCCGAAGTGCTGAGAATCATTCAGAAAGAAAAGGTTAAACGCGATAAGGAGCTGTCAGACAAATTCGCGGAGCTTTTGGAATTTGCCCGTAAAAACAGCGAGGTTTCTCTTGATAATCAAGGTGGGAATATCTTTCTTACAAGACTGATGAAGCTGTCCACTGCGGTGACAGACGCGCAACTGAACGCTCTGAATGCAAAAGCTGATTACGAAGCAGTCAAGAGCATGGAGGACGAACCGGCTAAGGTCAAGCAATTCGCTTCAGCTTCGTCCACGGCAGGAGTGCGAGTATTTGTCAATGACACAGAAACTCAATTGAAGGCTGAATTGAGAGCTGTGGAAATCGAGCTTCAAAGTGCGAGATACTATTGTACTGAAGATCATCCGACCATTCAGGCGATCCATGCCAAAATTGACCGTATCAAGCAAGAGCTTGAGAGCCAAGCGAGGGAATTTGCTGACTCCTATGCCGAAGTGATGCGACTGAGATGGACAACTGCAATGGAAAGGGAAAATGAGTTACAGGCATCTTTTGATGCCCAGTTCCAGGCAGCGCGAGACTTGGGTATAAAGGCAACCGAGTATTCGGTGCTACAGTCAGAATTGAGCCGGACTGAGAGGCTCTGCGAGATTCTCGATGACCGCATTAAGGAGCTCAATGTTACAGAAGATGTTGGGGCACTTAATATCAGCATATTGGAGGTAGCGCGCCCAGCAGGCATTCCCTCAAAGCCAGAAAAGAGAAAGTTTATGGCAATGGCCCTGGCTTTTGGCCTCACGCTTGGCGGTGGTCTGGCTGTACTTCGGGATACGTTCGACTATCGGCTCCGGTCCGCCGATGAGGTTTCAGTCGTTCTCGGCATTGCTGTTCTTGGCGTCATACCAACAATGTCAGACAGGAAGGCTGTTGCGCTGCCTGGCCATAAGGTACGGGGCTTACTCAAACGCATTATTGCCGGAAGTCATCAAAAAACAGGAGCAACCACTTCATCAAGCACAGTCAAAAACGAGTCTATACCTGCCCAAGATGATGGCGAGGCCATAATAGGAAGCAGGAGCATTATGGAACGTGCCCAAAAGGTGCGCTCCGAATTGGAATATATAAGGTGTATTCATGGTACGAGTAAGAAAACCCATGGGGCTGTATGTACAATCGTATCTCCCAATGAGGCCGGGAGAAAAACAGAAGATACTGCCGTAAACTCACCGATTGCAGGAAAAGACCAGACTACAACCAAAATTATATCAGAGAAGCCGGATATTGTAAAGCGTGGACAAAAGGCGTATCTCGAACCCAAGTCCATCGTTGCCGAAGCCTACCGAACGATACGTACTGCTGTGTTTTTCGGCATTCCCCAAGAAGAAGCAAAGACCATTCATATTACCTCCCCAGCTCCTGGTGATGGCAAGAGCACAATCGCAAGTAACTTGGCCATTACAATGGCACAGGCCGGACAAAAAACACTTGTGCTTGACGCTGACCTCCGAAAACCAATACAGCATAATATTTTCCAAATCGACAGCAGAGAAGAAGGATTATCAAATTTACTTGCAGGAACCATAAACTTGAAAGACGTGATACAACCTGGGCCGGTCGATGGCCTCGATATCATCAATTGTGGGATTGAAGTTCCTAACCCTTCGGAGGTATTAAACAGTAATTCGTTTGCCAAGTTGTTAAAGGTCCTATCTGAACGATATGATCGTGTAATCATAGATTCTCCGCCGGTTGGACCGGTTGCCGATAGCCAAATATTAGCGGCCCTCTGTGACATAACGCTCTTGGTTCTAAGAGCAGAAAGATCCACTCGCAGGCAAAGCCAGCACGCCCGGGACAGCCTGCTAAGCGTTGGGGGTCACATACTCGGTGCGATAGTGAATGGTGTTCCACGAAAGCATGGCCGTTATGGTTATTACTACGCTGGTCGCTATGGTGGTTACGGATACTACGGTCACTATGGCTATTACGGTAACAAAGAAAAGAAAAAGGTGTTGGCAGGATAATGAAGTTTCCCATCAGACAAGTTATGAAGACTGAGCACATGAAGTCTGAACAAGAGTATTATGTCGATATTCATTGTCACTGCCTGCCTGCTGTTGATGACGGTCCCATCACACTGTTGGAGTCGCTTTCTCTGTGCAGGGCCCTCGCTGACGATTGTATAACCGACGTCATAGCGACACCCCATCAATTAGGACGATTCAGCGATTGCAATGAAGCGGCACAGATCAGAGACCAAGTTGCTGCCCTCAACGAAGAATTGGAAAGTAACGGCATTAGCCTTAACGTAGTACCCGGTGGAGATGTTCGGGTGGACGAAAGGATATGCCGGCTTATCGAGGCTGATAAAGTGCTCACGCTCGCAGATGGGGGCAAGTATGTTCTCTTGGAACTTCCACATGAGGTCTTCATAGATGTCGAACCACTGCTTGTCGAACTTTCCTCTTTAGGCATCCAGGCTATTATATCCCATCCTGAACGACACCCTATTATTGCAAGACAACCGCGAGTTTTACTGAGATGGTTTGAGCAATCGGCTCATCTTCAGGTGACATCTGCCAGCCTGCTTGGCGATTTCGGCGCCCTGGCCCAAAAGGCTGCATGGCACTTTCTAAACTTAGGCTGGGTTTCGTTTGTGGCGACGGATTCCCATGATTTGGATGGTCGCAGACCCCGGATGAAAACTGCTTTTAGGCATATTTATGCCAAACTCGGAGAAGCAATGGCCCGCTTAGTTTGTATCGAAAATCCGCTAAGAGTATTAGAGGGTAAGGATGTACTGTCTGCTTATTCTATAAGCACAAGGAAGTGTATTGATGAACGAATACCAAGCAACTGTTGACAAAACGAGGATTCACTTAAACAGGTTCGACACAGCGATAGAATGGCTGCTGGTAGCGCTTTTGGCGTTTATGCCCCTTGCCTTTGGAGTGGTGCATGCATGGAGCGAAGAGGTCGTCATCGCTTTGTCAGGCGCGATTGTCGTCTGTTTCCTGTTTAAATTCCTGGTCCATCGCAGTCAGAAGCTGATTTGGAGCTGGGCCTATGTGCCCATAGGGTTATTCCTGTTTGTTGCGGTACTCCAGCTAATTCCATTACCTGTGCAACTGGTGAGCATCATCTCACCAAATACGGCGGCCTTAAAAACGGAACTCTTAGGCACTCTACCTGAAGCTGACAGACTGCTCAAATCAATGTCGCTTAGCTTCTATCCGAATGCCACAAAGCATGACTTGCGGCTCGTACTGGCGGTCGTAGCCGTCTTTGTAGTTGTTCTTAATGTCTTCCGCCGACCTGACCAAGTCAAACGTCTCCTGATGGCCATAGCAGTAATCGGAGGCATCGTCGCTGCCATCACACTGGCACAAAACCTTTTCGGAAACGGCAAGATATACTGGTTTATATCAAGCAGACACAGTAAGGGCTATTCCGGTCCTTTTGTCAATCACAGTAACTACGGACAGTTTATGAATCTGTCAATTGGGGCAGCGCTGGGTCTGTTTATAGTGAAACTGCGTGAGACTTTTGCCGGCGAGAAAGTAACACCGACCGCTTTCTTCGAGCACTTGGATTTCCGATCGGCGAAGTCATTGTGGCTGCTCGTGGCAGTGATGAGTCTTGGCGCCACAACGGTGTTTATCTCTCTAACCCGAGGTGGTATGGTCAGCATGCTTATCGCCACATCCTTAACCGTGGGGCTCATTGCTTCGCAACGGTCACTTAAGGCTCATAGCTGGATAATGGTTGTTGTGGTACTTATCTCCTTTACCTGCATTTTGTATGTAGGTTTCGACGCTGTCTATGAGCGTCTGGCGAGCCTCAGAGATTTTGACAAAGCTGAGAGCGGTCGACTTCAAATACTTAAAGATATAGCAATTGCGTGGACTAAATTTCCAATACTTGGGACCGGCCTCGGAACACATTCAGTGGTTTATCCGATGTTCGACCGCTCCACGATAACGGCATTAGCCGCCCACGCAGAAAACGAATACGCCCAGGTGCTGGAGGAGACGGGATTCGTCGGGCTGGGTCTGCTAATAATCCTGGGGATAATCGTCTTGTCAAGCTGCGTCAGAAACATTCGCAGTACTAAGCAGCCTATTTGTTCGGCGGTGTATGGGCTGTGTTTTGGCATTTTGGCGATACTTATCCACAGCCTAAGCGATTTCGGCCAGCACCTACCAGCCAACGCCGTTTTATCTGCCATATTCTGTGCCCTCTTGTTGGCCTTGGCTCGGTCAGGACATAACAGCAGCAAAAGGATTACCCAGGTACTTACGCCGTCTTGGAACTCTACAGTTTTACGGATAACTGTTGTTTTTGGTGTATGTGTGCTCTGGGGCTGGGCTCTAACCAGTGCTAACAATGCTCGTATCGCCGAGAGACATTGGCAACAGGCTCTTGATATAAAAAAAGGTCTTATAAAGAAAAGCTGGCGGGAGACAGACACCGAGTATGCGGATTTGATTTCTAGCGCAGCAGCGGCAGTAGACTATCAGCCGGACAATATTAGATACCGACACTGGCTGAACGTGTACCGCTGGCGTTCAATCTGTCAAGTAACAAACCCTGATTTCGGTAAAATCATCGTCACTGATGATTCGATGCCGACTATTCACGATATAGTTGCCGAGTTTCACAAGGCCCTCACAATGTGCCCGACATACGGCCCGACCTACAGCATAGTCGGCCAAATCGAAAAGTTGATTCTCAACGACGACTCCGGCGCCGAGAGGATAAGAAAAGGCTTTCGTCTGGCACCGTGTGACCCGGTAGCCTGTTTTGTGGCAGGCTGGCTCGATGTTATGGAAGGAAAGACACAAGACTGTATTGCAAAATTCGAAAAGGCGGTGCAGCTTGACAGCAGCATGTTTAAGGATGTTGTGGATATATATATCAATCAGCTTAGCCGGCCTCATCTGGCTATTTCGGTAGCCGGAGATGATATTGGTCGGCTAATCCATGTGGCCAATGTTCTTGAGGACATGCAATATAGCGACCTTGCAGAAGAAACCCGAGAGAAAATGAAGAGTTTGCTTGAAGCAAAATGCTCTGAGCCCGGCACTCCCGGCTCGGTGTTTGCACACCTGGGCAATATCTATAGCAAGCAACAAAATAACGAGGCAGCGATAGAATGTTACCGTCAGGCCTTGGCGCGGGAGTATAGCCAGGTTTACTGGAGATTAGAACTGGTAAAGCTCCTCGTCAGAATAGAAGAAATACCAGAAGCAATGTACGAGGCAAAGATATGCCTGCGGCTGCGTCCGCAGCTCAAAGCCGCTGAAACTTTTGTCGCGGACCTTTCAGTCCACCCTGCTGTCTTAGCCGAAGAAATTGCTTCGCCCTGATGCTTTCTGGAAACTGTTGAAGCCTTCAAGAGAAGGCTGAGTATTGAGTGCACATTGTGCAATATGCCCGGTTGGTACACCGACGGGGACGGAGTCTGCACGGGACTAACAATCTAAGACTAACGCCTATAGCTGAACAATGAAGACTTACTTATCTATATATCTCGGCACTGCCGTACTGGCGGTCATAATAACCCCGATCGTTATTCGTGTTGCCAGGCAGCTCAATATCATCGATACTCCCGACATACGCAAAGTCCATTCCAAACCTATTCCTCGTATCGGCGGTGTGGCGATTTTTGTGTCGATGATGGGGCTTGTCATACCGGTGTTGTTTTTGTCAAATATTGTTGGCGAGAGCTTTCGGCTCATTCATTCTAAAATTGTTGTGGTACTCTGTGCTGCTGGATTTATATTCTTCGTCGGACTTGTGGACGACATAAGAGGCCTTCGCGTACGCACAAAACTCTGGATACAACTCACTGCCGCAATTATCGTATGTTCTGCCGGTATCCGCATCGAATCGATAGCTATAACAGATTGGCTGATATTAGACTTTGGCTGGTTTTCTTGGCCTTTTACCCTTTTCTGGATTGTTGGCATTACCAATGCCGTTAATCTGAGCGACGGTCTTGACGGTCTTGCAGCAGGGATATCGGCAGTGGCCTGTGGAGTAATTGCCATACTTGCCATTTGCAACAATGATGTTGTCATGGCGGTGCTAATGCTCGCCCTTTTAGGCAGCTTGACCGGCTTCTTGCTCTTTAACTTTGACCCGGCAAAAATATTCATGGGGGATTCGGGAAGCTTATTTTTGGGTTTCACTATTGCATCTTCAAGTGTATTGTGTGCCACTAAGACCGAGACCGTTGTAGGATTAGCTTTGCCCATCCTGGCTCTGGGGATACCTATTTTTGATACCCTGTTTTCCATACTGCGACGGTTTATCGAGCGCAGGTCGTTGTTCACTCCCGACCGCAGTCATTTCCACCACAGGCTTTTAGCCCTTGGTCTTCGTCAACGCCAAGTAGTGATTACTGCTTACTTTATGACTTTGCTTGCCGTTGGCCTCGGAATGTTTATGCTCTTTACCCGTGATACCCAAACTGTAATAGTCTTTGTCTGTATTCTGCTGCTGCTTGTTCTGACGTTCAATGTCGTAGGCTCGGTCCGGCTACGGGAAACGATAGCTGGCTTGAAGCGAAAGTACACCATTTATAACCAAGAGAAGCAGGAAATAGAAAATTTCGAGAGAATCGAGCTGCACTTTCGCCAGGCCAAAATCTTCGATCAGTGGTGGCAGGCAGTCTGTTTTGCTACAGATAAAATGGACTTTGCAAAGAGTTTGTTACCGTTAACGAATCGCGATGGAACGGAGCGAATATTAGTATGGGAAAAAGGCTACGAAGATATCAGGACAGACGAAATCGTCAAAATGACTGTCCCAATCCGTGACCGCCGCGCTGGTCCAGCACTGAGCATGGAAGTCCAGGTCCACACAAATGGCTCTCTTGAAGCCGCCAGCCGTCGCCTGACACTATTCGGCCGACTGATTGAACAGTACAGCGTAGCCAATCTGCCGAACCGCTCTAAGAATATGCCCATTACAGAATTCAAGGTGGCCAATCAGTCATCTAACGGCGACAGCCAAAGACTGGCGGTCAGTAGGTGACTAATCGGCCAGTGGCAGACGAAATGAAAGTTGAGAAAGTCCTCATAACCGGAATAACGGGCTTTGTCGGGAGCCATCTGGCCGACTACATCCTCGCGGAACATCCTGGTGTTCAAATCATGGGACTTGTACGATGGCGGTCCCCCAAGGACAACATAAGAGGCATACTCAGCAAAGTCAAACTGTGTTATGGCGATCTGGTGGACATCCATTCGCTGAAAGCTATTCTCAACGACTACAGACCTGATGTCATTTTCCATCTGGCTGCGCAATCCTATGTGGACTTCAGCTTCAATTCGCCCGTGGCCACCCTTGAGGCAAACGTCATCGGGACATGCAACTTGCTGGGGGCAATAAAGGAGTTCAAGTTCAGCGCCGGTTATGATCCAATCATTCATGTATGTAGTTCTTCTGAAGTTTATGGACAGGTTAGGGAGGACGAAGTCCCAATAACAGAAGATAATCCTTTCCGGCCGGCGTCGCCTTATGCGGTGAGCAAGGTCGGAGAAGATATGCTTGCTTTACAGTATTGGCGGTCATGGAAGATTAGAACCATTAGAACGAGAATGTTCACTCACACAGGCCCGAGACGAGGTGAAGTGTTTGTAGTCTCTAATTTTGCGAAGCAGGTAGCGGCGATTGAAGCAGGGTTACTGCCGCCGTTGGTTAAAGTGGGTAATCTTGATAGCGTCAGGACATTTTTGGATGTGAAAGATGCCGTAAAAGCATATTGGTTGCTCGTAAACAAATGTCTCCCTGGTGAGGTCTACAACATCGGTGGCACAGAGACAATGACAGTGGGACGGATGCTGGAGAAGCTCATCGGATTTTCTTCTAAGAAGAACATTAAGGTGGAAGTTGACGAGTTACGTCTTAGGCCTTCGGATGTGACGTTACAGATTCCCTGTACCAGAAAGTTTTTCGAGGCGACCGGCTGGAAGCCACAGATAAAATTTGGTCAGACTTTGAGGGATACATTGAATTATTGGCGCGAATATTACAAGATAGAGGCCGCGAGGCTTGGATAGGTGTTTGAGAATGACAACAGGACAAGTTGCAGTGAAAAGTAATGCTGTGTTTGAGTTGAATTTGGAGCTTTATAGGAAACTCTATTTGATCAGGCGGGCAGAGGAAAAGATTCAAGAGCACTACTTTGAAGACGAGATGAAAACGCCTGTCCATTTGTCCCTTGGAAAAGAAGCAATAGAAGTTGGTATCTGTCATGCACTAAACTCCCAGGATCAGCTTTTCGGGACGTACAGGAGTCACGGTATCTACCTTGCCCGATCCGGGGAAACCGATGCATTTTTTGCAGAACTCTACGGCAAAGAGACAGGTCTTATCAAGGGCAAGGCCGGTTCGATGCATTTGTGTGCTCCTGAGTGTGGTTTGATGGTGACTTCTGCCATAGTTGCTAGTTCTATCCCTGTGGCGGTTGGAGCCGCTTATGCCAATAGAGTAAAAGGCAGCAATGCGGTAGTTGTGGTCTTTTTTGGCGATGGCGCCACAGAGGAAGGCGTTTTTTGGGAAAGCCTCAACATCGCTTGTCTTATGAAATTACCTATATTGTTCGTGTGCGAAGATAATGGACTGGCAGTTTGTACAACGCCGGAGTTCAGACGTGGTTACAACTGCATAACTGATATTGTATCTCAGTATGACTGCACTCTGCTTGCCCAGGACAGTACAGATGCCGAACTCATTTATCACTTAGCGAGTGAAGCAGTCGAATCCGTCAGAAACGGAAGTGGACCTTATTTTCTTCATCTAAAATACTACAGGTATTTAGAGCATGTTGGGGTCAACGAGGATTTCGATGCGGGCTATCGATCTAAGAAAGAATTCGAGAAATGGTATGCTAGAGATCCTGTGAATTCGCAAAGAACTAAATTACTTGAGTTGGGTATGCAGGAATATGAGCTGGCGAGATTGGAGGAGGAGATTGACAATCAGGTCGGTAGCAGTATCCGCCTTGCTAAGCAGGGCCGTTGTGCTGAAACCGAAGAGCTATACAGGGATGTTATTGAATGAAGACATTAAGAAAGATCAGCTATTGCCAGGCAATAAATGAAGCCATCTCTCAGGAGATGGAAGAGAACTCCGACGTATTTGTGTACGGCATCGGCGTTCCCGACCACAAGAGGGTGTTCGGGAGCACCGCAGGTCTAGTGGAAAGATTCGGAATAGAAAGATGTTTTGATACGCCACTTTCGGAAGACGGGATGACTGGTTTTGGCCTGGGTGCAGCTATCAATGGGCTCAGGCCCATTCATGTTCACGCACGTGTCGATTTCCTGTTATTGTGTATGAATCAACTGGCCAACATGGTCTCAAGTTGCAGGTACGGTTCGGCTGGCAAACTGAACGTGCCCTTAGTGATAAGGGCCATTATCGGCAGAGGCTGGGGACAATCGTTTCAGCACAGTAAGAGCATGCATTCGGTTTTTGCGCATATTCCCGGGCTAAAGGTGGTCATGCCGACCACGCCGTCGGATGCAAAGGGATTGCTCATTTCGGCTATAAAGGATAATGACCCGGTAGTGTTCATTGAGCATCGATGGTTGTATTATGCCGTTGAAGAAGTTGAGGAGCAACCATACTGTGTTCCTTTGGGCAAGTCCAGAATTCTTCGGAGCGGCGAGGATATCACAGTGGTTGGGGTATCGTGGATGAATGTAGAGGCGTTGAAAGCTGCTCAGATCCTCGAGTCCAGGCATGGTGTCAGCGTTGAGGTTGTTGATCCGAGGACAATAAGTCCCCTTGACGATGAACTCATAGCAGAATCCGTAAACAAGACCGGCCATTGCATTGTTGCTGATAACGATTGGCTACACTGCGGTTTTAGTGCCGAGCTGTCTGCCAGGATTTCGGAATTGTGTTTTGACAAGCTCAAATCTCCCGTCAAAAGGATAGGTTTTGCCTTTACTCCGTGCCCGAGCGCAAGATATCTGGAGAATTGCTTTTACCCAAGTGCGTTGCAAATTGTAAGAGCTGTCGAGGCAAAGTTGGCACTTGAAGAAGCTGAATTGAGCAGCGAGGACTCCTACAGCTACGAGAGAAAGTTCAAAGGGCCTTTTTAGTCTGATAGGCGCAAAATGATTGAGAAGTGCCGATCATAAACAATGGATTGAGAATGGAGAAAATGAAAGCCGTAATATTATCGAGAGGTAGAGGAGTACACCTTCTCCATGGTAGAGGCCTTACCTCAAAAGCATTGATACCGGTGAACGGTCTACCCTTTCTATATTATGTTTTGAAGCATTTCTATTTTTATGGATTATCAGACATAACTATATGTGTCGATTCTAACTGTGAAGAGGATATTAGGAAACTTGTAAGCGAATATAGCGACAACGATCACTTTAAGTACTTATTAACGAAGATTAAATTCCGTGTTATTAATACAGGAACGAACAATAAAACAGGGAGTATGCTTGTTAGCATCAAGCATCTATTGGAAGATGGGGCGTTTATTGTAACCACCAATGACATTATTACAGATGTTAACCTTTCCCAGCTGATAGAGTATCATAGAGCCAAGGCTAAGATCCTTACAGTACTTGGCGTGCATCCAACTGTGAGACAGGGTATCATCAAGCATGAGGATGGTATCGTAACTAAGTATAGTTTTGAAGAGCTGCTTGGGACGATAATTAAAGGAGGCTACTTTGTCTCAAGTCGTAAGATATTTGAATACTTGACAGATGATTGCTTTCTGGAACGCGAGCCTCTTCAGAGGCTCATTTCGGATGGGCAAGCAGCAGTTTTTGACCATAAAGGTTTTTGGAAGCAGATTGACTCCTGGAGGGATCTTGAGGAGATTGAGAAGTTGTTTGAAGAGGATGACGCTTCATGGAGGATAAAGTGAGCTATCCTCAATTAGCGAAGTGCGTAATCATTCTCAACAAAAAGGATAATGTCTGTGTGGCATTGAAAGATATAAATACAGGGAAGTATGCTTTTGCTTACGACGGAAAAGAGTTGCTTCTAACCATAAAGCAGAGGATAAGTGCAGGATTCAAGATGAGTTTAACTCATATAAAACAGGATGAAATGATTTATAAGTATGGATATATTATTGGGGTAGCATGTAAGGATATTGAGCCAGGCGAAAGGGTTCATATTCACAATATGCGTGGATTAGCCACAGTGAAAAAGGAAGTTGACTGCGAATGTATCTGAAGGGATACAGGAGAGTAAAGGGTACATTCGGAATTAGAAACAAATTGATTGTCATGTCGAGCGTTTGTTGCGCAAATTCCTTTGTCGAACAGATAGGTTTGCTTTATAAGGATGTAGTTCCTATTGTTCACCAACACGGGTGTAATCATATCGGAAAAGACAAAGATCAGGTGTTAAGAACACTTGTTGGAGTTTGCAATAATCCGAATGTCGGTGGGATTCTACTCATTGGCTTGGGGTGTGAGAGCATAAGTGTTGAAGACATAGTATCCAGAATTGTAACCGAGAACAAAATAGTCAAATACATCATCATTCAAGAAGTGGGATGTAGAGATGAGGTGATTGAGCGTGCAAGAGAATACCTACAAGAGATAAAAGAGTATCTATCAAGGCAGAAATTGGAGGAATTTGATTTGTCCGGCCTTGTTGTCGGACTTGAGTGCGGAGCGTCAGATCCTTTTTCAGGAATAACAGCAAATCCTGCTGTGGGCCTGGTTAGTGATAGGCTGGTTCAATCAGGTGCAACCGTCATCTTGGCTGAGATACCCGAAATGATAGGGGCAGAGGATGCCCTAAGCGAGCGCATTCGTAAGCACGAGGTTAAGGAGAGACTGTTTTCTCGAATAGGAGAATATATCAAAGCATCTAACGATTATGGATGCGATTTGTTGGGCGTTAATCCGACGGCAGGCAATGTCAAATCAGGATTGAGTTCTATAGAAGAAAAATCCCTGGGTTGTGTGGCCAAAGGAGGTTGTTCCTTGATACAGGAGTTTGTGGAATATGCAGACACACCTAAATCCAAGGGACTTGTTGTTATGGATACACCAGGTAACGATCCAGAGTCTACAACTGGAATTGTCTCTGGTGGAGCTCATATTATCCTATTCACAACCGGTCTCGGGACACCATTAGGCAATCCTGTGGTACCAATAATCAAGATTGCATCAAACAATAAGGTCTTTATGCACATGAAAGATTATATGGACGTTAATGCTGGAAACATCGTAGGTGGAGAAGATATAGCTGTTGTGGCTGACAGGATTTTCGACTATCTAGTTAGTGTCTGCAATGGAACAGAAACGTCCTCCGAAAGGAATGGCTGTAGAGAATTCGCAATTAACAGAGTAGGTCCAACATTTTAATGTACTTCTCTGATTGGTCCTCCAGTGATAGAGATCGAGGATGACAGATATAATTGAAGTATTAAAAGAGGCTGTTTGTATAGGAAACAGGGCGTTGCAAGAGGCGCGTTCTGAACTTATGTACAGGCATAAGGCATGCAGAGAGCTGGTAACCAACTGCGATATTGCCTCAGAGAATGCTATCGCAGGATTTCTGGTTAGAAAATACCCGAAGGCGAAGATCTTTTCTGAAGAGGTAGGAGAAATATCGGGAGAAGAAGAAACGGTGTTTATTATTGATCCTTTGGATGGAACGCACAATTTTATACATAATATCCCTTTTTATGCTATATCAATCGGAGTGTATTCTAAAGGGGCGCCATTTGCAGGCATAATATATCTACCTGAATTCCAAGATTGCTTGTATGCTGTAAAAGATGGAGGGGCATATCTTAATGGAGATAGAATTGATTGTTCAGATACTGCAAGACTTAAGGATGCATTTATCGCATATGATAATCAGTTTCATAGAAACGAGTTTATGTTGAAGAATTTATCACCGCTAGCAGAAAAGTGTTTTACACTGAGAATATTCGGTTCTGCATGTGTTGATCTGTGTAGTGTTGCGCGGGGGCGTATAGAGGCGAGAGTATTTCATGACACAAAGCTTGTTGATTTTGCGGCAGGGCACGTGATAATCGAGGAAGCCGGTGGCAAAGTCTCGGATTTTCAAGGGAAACCGCTTATGTTAGACACAAAGGATGTCATAGCTTCAAATGGGAAGATTCACAGACAGCTTGTTGAATTGTTAGGAACAGAGAGAGATAGATTTGTCAGTCCCTTCACGTGTCGGGATAGCATGCAGAGAAATTGAGCAGACCGGAGTCCTTTTGCCGGTGAATCACATGAGAAGCAGCGAGGCATGAATGGTTTTGGATAAACTCGTGGCACGTTTCTGTCGTATTTTGCATGTACAAATCCTGTTGTAATCATTATGTAACACATGCTGTGGATAAGCCTCCATCTAACTAAGCGAAAAACTACAAATTCACTTTTTGTTGATTCTGCCTCTTTGTATGGACTGCTTGAATCTGTGGCTTTCAGCGTTCCTCGATAAGCGTCGAAGACGTTGAGTGCTATTGCTGGAGATTGGTATCCACGGACAAATCAACAACCTTTAACTGGAGATGAATAATGAGGTGTACAATTGCAATGACAATGGGAGACCCTGCAGGGATAGGCTCTGAGATTTGTGTCAGAGCTTTGTCAAGGGAGGATGTCTATCAAAAATGTAGGCCACTGATTGTTGGTGATGCGCGCTGCATTTCAGATGCAATTCATTTTACAGGAATTGATGAGCTTGAGGTAAATCCTGTTGGTGATCCCAAAAAAGGTGAATATGTTTACGGTATTATTGATGTGCTTGATTTGAATAATGTCAGTATTGGTGCACTACAGTATGGGAAGGTTTCTGCGATGTGTGGCAGAGCCTCTGGAGAATACATTTCTAAAGCTATTGAGCTTGCTGTAACTGGAGAAGTCGACGCAACGGTGACCTGTCCTATACACAAGGAATCATTTAAACTTGGTGGATATGGAGAGAAATATCCAGGACACACTGAAATGTTTGCTGACTTAACTGGCACCAAAACATATTCCATGATGTTGGCTCATGGTAATCTTAGAACAGTTCATGTGACTACTCATGTCTCGTTAAGGCAAGCATGTGATTTGGTGAAGAAAGAGAGGGTGCTTGATGTAATTGAAATAGCACATAATGTATGCAAGGTATTAGGTATTGATGACCCTAAGATTGGTGTCGCTGGCCTCAATCCTCATGCTGGAGATGGTGGGATTTTTGGCTCTGAGGAGATAGAAGAGATCATTCCAGCAATTGAAGAAGCTCAATCAAGAGGTTTCACAGTAGAGGGACCAGTTCCAGCAGACACGCTTTTCTCAAAGGTGAGAGGTGGTTGGTATGATATTGCTGTCTCAATGTACCATGATCAGGGTCATATACCATTGAAGCTTGTTGGCTTTGTGTGGGATGAAGAGCAGACCAAATGGACTTCAGTGGCAGGCGTGAACGTGACATTAGGTCTGCCCATTATCAGAGTTTCTGTTGATCACGGTACAGCTTTTGGGAAGGCAGGCAAAGGAATTGCCAGTGAAATGAGTCTTCAGAATGCCATTGACTATGCCATTGGGTTCGCGGAGAATAAATCAAGAGCTGCTGATGGGGGTGCGGTACAAGCGATCTTCCGAGCTAAGGGACCTGTAAGAAGTTTTTAGACAATAAGTGTGGTTTTCCGATGAAACTTTCGATGGATTATATGAAATCGGAAGGATATCGGCATGAAACCATAACGATTTATAAGATCCCTGCCCACAGAAGAGCGTCAGGATATTGAAAAGTTCTTCTATAAGGGACGTGGTAGCCGAGTTCGCAAGAGAGCACATGCTATTCGCCTCAGCGTTTTTGGCTATACGGTTACCAGATTTCGGAAATACTTGGATGCGACCGACAAAGTATCCATAATTGGTTCGATACCTTCGAGATGCGAGGCTGCCAAGGGCTTTTTGACAAGCCTCGTTCCGGCCGGCCGGTAACTGCTAGAAGAGGATTAGAATGATTAGAGTTGCAGATTACATAGCTGACTTCGTGTACAACCAAGGCGTCAAAGAAGTGTTCATGCTTCCTGGTGGCGGTTCTATCTACCTTGATGACGGAATAGCCTGTCACGAGCATCTGTGGCATGTGAGCGTACGGAATGAGGCCACTGCCCCGATGATGGCGGAGGCTTATGCCAGGCTCACCCAGAACCTTGGGGTCGTTTACCTCACCACAGGGCCGGGAGGAGCCAATGCTGTCTCCGGCTTAGCCGAGGCGTGGGTGGACTCAGCCCCCATACTTGTAATCTCCGGGCAGGTTGAGCGATGTCACACCACCCACAACGCCAAGCTCCGGGGCTTCAGGACATTCGGGATTCAGGAACTGAATATCATTGACATTGTGGATTCGCTGACGAAATATGCCGTGATGATCAACGAGCCTGAGAGCATCCGTTATCACCTGGAGAAAGCTGTCTGCTTGGCAAAATCAGGTCGTCCTGGTCCCGTCTGGCTCGATATTCCACTTGATGTGCAGTCGGCAATGGTCGACGTGGAGCATTTGCGGGGATATAGGCCGCGGCGAGCGAGGGTAAAGACCGGTGACTTAGATAGCCAGGTTGACAATATGCTTAGCCTACTGAGGCAATCGAAGAGGCCTTTAATCATCGCTGGCCAAGGGATAAGAAACTCACAGTGCATAGACGAGTTCAAGGAACTCGTGAAGGTCTTGGATGTGCCGGTGGTTTTCTCCCGGCTAGGCCAAGATATTATGCCCTTCTCGGATAGGAACGTCTTCGGTCACGGCGGGGCCACAAAGGGAATGCGGTTCACTGGGCACATCATGGAAAAGAGTGACTTAGTATGGAGTTTGGGTAGCCGGCTGGCGGTTGCATTTGTGGGCCCAAAGCTTGATGCACTTAACGAGGAAGCGAAGGTCGTTGCTGTTGATATAGACACCGCAGAGCTATGCAAACCCGGTGTGGGAATTGATCTGGCGGTGCATGCAGACGTCAAGATTTGCATCGAGAAACTCTTGGATAGATTGGCAGAGCTCGAAATGCCAGACTACGGAGACTGGCTTGCAGAGTGCCAGGCTCTCAAGGACAGGTATCCGCTTGTGACCAGTGATCAGGAGAAGAATCCGATTGATCTCTACTACTTTGTCAGTCGTCTGGATGCCTTGTCTGGTAGCCGTGACATCTTCGTAAGTGACGCTGGCTCCTCCTACTTCGTAACGGGGCAGGTGCTCAGGTTCGAGAAGGGGCAACGGGAGATTACGTCAGGGGCGTTCGCCTCAATGGGGCTAAGTGTCCCGCTTGCCATTGGATGTAGTGTCGCCGATAGGGATGCTCGGGTGCTTGCCATAACAGGGGACGGTTCGCTCGAGCTCAATGTCCAGGAATTGAAGACAATGTCGTACTACGACTTGAACATAAAGCTGTTTGTCATCAACAACGGCGGCTATGCGTCCATTAGGAACACCCAAGATGCTTTGTTTGATGGGCGTTACATTGGCTCGGATCAGATTGGCTGCAATGAGATGCTCGACTTCAGAAAGGTTGCAGACGCATTTGACCTACCTTATTCCAAGATACAGAGATATGAAGAGATAGACGACAAGATTAGTGAGATCATCAAGCGGCCAGGTCCGGTTCTTGTTGAGATTGTTTGTGATAGTAATCAGAAGATAATCGAGCCGGTTCATGCTATATAACACTCCTTTGGATGTGGTTTTTCACAGTGCCGAACGTGCGAATTGACATAGAAGAACTGGAAAAGAAGGCGAATTGGATACGCAAGCAGGTACTCCAGACTGTCTTCCAGACAAAGAAAGGCCATATCGGAGGCACATTTTCTTGTACAGACATACTCATTGCACTGTATTACGGTAGTTTTCTGAGAGTCGATCCAAGAAACCCGGCGTGGAAATACAGGGATAGACTCATTCTCGGTAAAGGCCACGCCTGTCTTGCTTTGTACAACATCCTGGTGGATATGGGATTTTTTGATGCATCGAGATTGGCAGATTATGGCAAGAACGGCGGCAGCTTAAGTGGCCAGCTTAATATCGACACTCCCGGAGTAGAGTACAATACAGGATCGCTGGGACATGCTATCGGTGTTGGCGCAGGAATGGCTTTAGCTGCGAGACTTGATGGAAATATTTACAGGGTGTTTGCGATTGTTGGTGACGGCGAATGTGCCGAGGGTTCTGTCTGGGAATCAGTTATGTTCGCGAGCAAAAACAAGCTCAACAACTTGATTGCTATTGTTGATCGCAATCGGCTCTCTGTAACAGAAGTAATCGAAGAAGACGAAACGTTTGGGAGCTTGGCGGGTAGATTTGGAGCCTGTGGTTGGAAGTGCATTTCCATCGACGGGCACTCCTTTGAGGAACTAACCAGCGTTTTCAACAAACTGGACGAATTGCAAAGGCCTTTGGCAGTGATTGCAAATACTGTCAAGGGCAAGGGGATTTCTTTCATGGAGAACGGCATCAAGTGGCATCATTCCATTCCCAACCAGGAGGAGTTTGACTTGGCGATGAAGGATCTGGAGAGCGTGTTATGACAGTTGGCATGGGATCGGTAGATATCAGGGATGCCTTCTTTAACGAAATATGCGATATTGCATCACGTGACAAGGACGTAATCTTTATTACGGCTGATGCAGACGCATTCGGTCTAAGGAGGCTTAGGAAAGATTTCCCGAGCCAATTTATAAACATTGGCGTGGCCGAGCAAAATATGGTTGCTGTAGCTGCAGGTTTGGCGCTGAGTGGTAAAAGGGTTTTTATTTATGCTATTATTCCATTTGTCACAATGCGTTGTTACGAGCACATCAAGGTGAACATCTGCAGTATGAGACTTCCAGTCACTATTGTAGGTGCTGGTGCAGGCCTGTCTTTTGGCAATGATGGCCCAACTCATCACGCCATCTGTGACATTGGTGTCATGCGGATACTCCCCGAGATGACTATACTTAACCCAAGTGATAGTTGGTCGGCCTACAAGTGTGCACAAGTTGTCTACGAAAACGGAGGTCCCTGCTATGTCAGACTTGACAAGGGTACTTTTCCGATGCTGTATAACAACGGAAGCGATATTAGCGGTGGTGTGAAGGTTATTCGACCACTCTCAACCGTGAACATCATCAGCACGGGCTTCATGACTCATAAGGCGGTTCAGATAGCCGATGAGTTAGCACGACGGTCAGTTCAGGTAGGTGTCATAGATTTGCTGCGGGTAAAGCCGGTTAATGACAAACTACTGATGGAGTTGATAGGTAACTCTGCTCGGGTTATAACCATCGAAGAAAACTCGATAACTGGCGGGATTGGCACTATTTTAAGTGAGATACTTACAGATAACAACAGTAGTATATCGCTTAAGCGGATAGGGCTTCCCGATGAACAGTATTTTGTATACGGCAGCAGAGACTGGCTTCATAGACATTATAAGTTGGCTACCGCTGATATAACGAGATTGATTATGGAGGAAATGGCGTGTTAGAAGTTACAGTTGAGGATTTTGCCCGGTCGTTCGGTACATCAGCAGATGACATAGATGAAAGAAGCAGGGAAATCATTTCCGGTGCGGATTTCAGATATCGGGTCCTTGAAGGGAAAGAGCGCAATGATGTTATTCTTGACGCCTTGAAGAAGATTGAGACCGATACGCAGAAGATAGGGGCACAAGAACGACAGGAAGCGTGGCAAAGAGGTTGGGCTGAGAACTTGCAGGCCTTTATTGAAAGCGGACATGACCTGGACACATTGACACCAAAATTCATAAGAGCTAACAAGCCAATAAGGTTTAACGGAAGTTACATTCTGCCGTCCAATCCAATGTTTGAATTGGATTATTTCAGGGTTTTCAGGTGGTGGCTCTTCAAAAAGTATTTGAAAGACGTCAGTTCCATATACGAGTTTGGATGTGGAACAGGATTTAATCTGGTAGAGTTGGCAGGATTGTTTCCCGAAAAAAAGTTGTATGGTTTGGATTTTGTCCCGGCGGCATGTGATTTAGTTAATAAACTTGCAGAACGATACAACTGGAACATGACTGGCATTCTTTTTGATATGATATCGCCTGATGAAACACTACAGTTGGATGAGAACAGTGCGGTATTTACATCTGGTTCTATAGAACAACTATCTGGAAGGTTTGAGGCGTTTTTACAGTTTCTATTGAAGCGTTCGCCGGCGCTCTGCGTCCATGTCGAACCGACAATTGAGTTATATGATGAGGACAATTTGGTAGACTATCTTGCGGTGAGATTCCATCGCAAAAGGGGGTACACGGAAGGATATTTACCTCGACTCGAGCAGTTGCAGTCTGAGGGCAGGATCGAACTGCTGAAGGTGAAACGGCTGTACTTTGGAAGTCTCTTCATGGAGGGTTTCACGTGTATCGTGTGGAGACCTCTGAGCTGAAGGACTGAGGGACACTCTGGATTCGCTCTCTGCTGCCGGAGTATGTGGGTTCTTTTTATGGACTTGGGAATTGCTGACAAGTACGCCCTCGTGACGGGAGGGAGCCACGGAATAGGTCGGGCTATTGCTTTGGCCTTAGCAGATGAAGGGTGTCACGTAGCGGTCTGTGCCCGAAACGAGAGGCGAATACAGGAGACTGTGGAAGAAATAAAAGCCAAAGGTGTCGATTCTGTAGGGGTACCTGCCGATGTTCTGAATCTTGTTGATATTGAGCGAGTAGTGGAGAAGATTGTCAAGTCATGGGGAACGCTACATATTCTTGTTAACAACGTCGGCGGCGGAGGGCGGTGGGGCAAAGAAGATGTCGAGGAAACACCGGAGGACATATGGGTTGATGTTTATAACAAGAACGCATTAGCTGCAATTCGACTGACTGTTAGGTTTCTTCCTTACATGCGAAAACAGAAGTGGGGACGTGTGGTTACGATCACCTCCACGCTCGGTAGAGAAGGTGGTGGACGTCCTTGGTTCAATGTTGCTAAGACAGCCCAAACCGCTCTCATGAAAAATCTTGCTATGAATAGCGATTTGGTTAGAAGCGGCATAACCTTCAATAGTATTGCTCCAGGCGGCATAATGATTCCTGATACCGGCTGGGAGCGAGAGAAGGAAAAGGATCCTCAAGCCTTTGGAAAAATGGTTGATGAGAATTTTCCATTGGGGAGGCTCGGGACACCTGAAGAGGTGGCTAGTGTGGTGGCTTTTGTTTGTTCGGAACAGGCAAGCCTGCTTAATGGTGCATCGATTCTTGTGGATGGGGGGGAAAGTAGGTGCTTCTAAAAAGATGAGATTTGAAGGAAATTATTTAAATGGATTTAGGAAGAGACACATTTACTTATCGTGGCAGCAATGAAACAATCCCGAATTGTTTTTCAAACTGAATGGTTCAGCATTGAGCAAGAATCCTTTGATAACATAGAGTTTTTGAAAGGAAAACCTTACTATAGAATTAACTCTCCTGATGGCGTAATGATCCTGGCTGTGACGGAAAAGACTGAGATTGTCCTGGTCAAGCAGTTCAGGCCTTCACTGAACCAGTATACGTTGGAATTTCCCAGCGGCGCTATTGACAAGTCTGAGTCTTTGCATGAAGCTGCCGCCCGTGAACTCTATGAAGAAACAGGTTTTGTGTGTAAAGAGTTGCATTCTCTTGGCAGCGGCAGAGTTTTGATGAACCGTCAAAATTCAACGAATTTTGCTTTTTATGGCAGGGGTGCGGTGCAGAAACCGGGGTATCAAGCTTGCGATAACTTTGAAGTTGTTTTGGCTTCTCCAGCGGAGTTTAAAAAGCTTGTCTTATCCGGAGAGTTTGAGCAGTTTCCTGCATTTGCACCCATAGTGCTTGCTGCATGGAAGTATGGAGATAACATCTTAACGAGCCTTTAATTGAGAGTGTGTCATTTGCGAGGGGAGTCGGGCAGTCATTGATTTGAGTGGGTGCGAGCACTTTTTCCGGCTTGTTTTTATAATATCACGGAGTGATTTGGAGCGACCTTATGATAAAAGACGAAGTTTTACAAAGTTTCACCGGAAAGAATGTATTGGTGACCGGGGGAACCGGCTTGATTGGTAGGCAAATGGTAAGCCTTCTCTGTGGTGCGAAGGCATGTGTAAAGGTGGTTTCGCTGGATAATATCAAAGTGGATTACAGAGCGGAGCATATCTGTGGGGACCTTACAAACTTCGAGCTTTGCAAAGAAATTAGTCGTGATATGGACTTCGTATTTCACATTGCAGGAATTAAAGGTTCGATCGAAGTCACCAAAAAGAAACCAGCAAGTTTCTTTGTGCCTCTACTGATGTTTAATACCAATATGCTTGAAGCTTGTCGAAACAACAAGGTCGAGAAAGTAGTCTACACAAGTTCAATTGGGGCTTATGGAAGTGCTGAGATTTTTAAGGAAGATGAAAACTTAGATGGGCCTCCTATGGATATGTTTCCTGGCTGGGCAAAACGGATGGCTGAATTGCAGATTCAGGCCTATAAAATACAATATGGGCTTGATAATTATTCAATTGTCAGGCCGTGCAATGTGTATGGTCCTGGCGATAACTTTGATCCTGATAATGCAATGGTCATACCCACGTTGATGTGCAGGATATATCAGAAGGAAAACCCGGTCATGGTATGGGGCGATGGTTCTGCAATCCGCGATTTTGCATACAGCAGAGACGTTGCCGAAGGTGTAATCCTGGCGCTGTATCACGGAACGAAATCGAGCTTCGTCAACCTCGGCAGTGGTATAGGTTATTCAATCAAAGAACTAGTTGAAACACTCAATAGCTTTCTTGATTTCAACTATGTCTTTGATACTACTAAGCCCTCTGGTTTCCCCAGGCGGGTAATGGATATATCTCTTGCGAAAATACTCATCGATTATAACCCGACAACTTCTCTGTTGGATGGTTTGAAGGAAACTTGGAGTTGGTATGTAGATCACCAGGATGAGTATCTTAGACGCAAGAATTACTTTGTCGAAGCAGGTGTTTAAATGATAGAGCTTTGCACGACTAAATTGAAGGGCGTTCTGTTGATAAAGCCCACCTTCTTTGAGGATCACAGGGGGGAGTATCTGGAACTGTATAACGAAAAGCTGTACAAGTCTCAGGGTATCAAAAATGATTTCGTTGAAGATGATATCTCTGTAGGTACAGGAGGTGTGCTCAAGGGCATACACGGCGACTCTGAAACGTGGAAATTGATATCTTGTCTACATGGCAAGTTTTATCTTGTCGTAGTAAACAACGATAAGCAATCTCCTGATTTTGGAAAATGGCAGTCATTTGTTTTGTCAGAGGTAAACAAATACCAGGTATTGGTCCCTCCAAAACACGGCAATGGGCATCTTTGCTTGAGTGAAAAAACTATTTTTCATTATAAGCAGTCAGCCTATTACGATCCATCAAGACAATTTACCATAAAATGGAACGATCCTAAGTTTAACATTTGGTGGCCAGTAAGGAATCCTATACTCTCTCAACGAGATGATCCTGAGTGTTCGAGTTAAATCCTTATTTACGTATCATTTTAATACATCTCTTATATGGAGGTAGTCACTGTGCTTAAAAATAGTAAAGTGCTTGTCGTTGGCGGTGCAGGTTTTGTTGGGGTCAACCTGATCAACAAGCTCCTCGAACTGGGAGCAGAAATAACTGCGACCTTGCATAAAAAGCCTGCTGTAATTGAAGATGATAGAATCAAATATCTCAATTGTGATTTGATAAATGCTAAAGACTGTGAGGAAGTCGTTGAGGGGGTGGAATATGTTTTCATGTGTGCGGCAAATACTTCAGGTGCAGCAGTTATGGAGACAAGGCCTCTTGTTCATGTGACACCTAATGTTATAATGAATACGCTGATGCTCGATGCGGCGTATAAGGCCGGGGTAAAGAAATTTTTATTTATCAGCAGCAACACTGTTTATCCCCCAACTGATTATCCGGTGAAAGAAGATGAGATGTTCAATGGTGATTTATTTGAGAAGTATTTCTGCGTAGGTTGGATGAAGCGCTTTACTGAAATCCTTTGCCAAATGTATGCAACTAAAATCAAAAATCCCATGAAGACAGTTGTCGTCAGGCCCGCAAATATATATGGGCCCTACGATGATTTTGAATGGGAAACCTCTCATGTTATTCCTGCCTTAATACGTAAAGTTGTCGAGAGACACCAACCAATTGAGGTGTGGGGAGATGGCAATGACGTAAAAGATATAATTTTTATTGATGACTTCATAGAGGGCATGTTGCTCGCAATGGAGCATATCGACACGTATGACCCAATCAATATTGCCACAGGCCGTCCATGTAGCATAAAGCAGGCACTGGACGTTATCTTGGATGTCGACAATTATCGAGATGCAGAAATCTCCTTTAATACTTCAAAACCGTCAATGATTCCCAAAAGACTTATTGATATATCAAAGGCCAGGGAGCTTTTAGGATTTGAAGCAAAGACGTCTCTAAAAGAAGCAATTATGAAAACCGTCAATTGGTATAGAGAAAGAATCTGTGTCAGCGCGATTGACTAAGGCAGCAAACTAATGATACTAACACGAACACCTTTTCGGGTTTCCTTTTTTGGTGGTGGAACTGACTACCCTGTTTGGTATGAGCAAAACGGTGGAGGTGCAGTGCTGAGCACCACGATCAACAAGTACTGCTACATCAGTTGCCGTTACTTGCCGCCGTTTTTCGACTACAAATATAGGATAAGGTATTCGTATCGTGAAGAGACAAAGAGTATTTCTGAGATTAAGCACGTTTCTGTCAGGGAATGCCTCAAGTACTTGAAAATTGATCGAGGCATTGAAATGGTTCATACAAGTGACCTACCTGCCCGATCAGGTATTGGTTCCAGTTCATCCTTCACGGTTGGATTCCTTAATTCCCTTTATGCCTTGACAGGGCAGATGGTGTCTAAGAGGAAGCTGGCACTGGACAGCATCCATGTGGAGCACAACCTTATTAAAGAGAACGTTGGTTCGCAGGATCAGGTTGCTGCGGCTTTTGGTGGATTCAATAAGATCATGTTTGGGGAAGAAGAGAGGATAGTTGTTCAACCCGTTACTGTCAGCCAGGAGAAGTTGGACTTGCTCCAGGACCACCTAATGTTGTTCTTCACCGGGCTTTCGCGCAATGCCTCGGATGTTGCGAAAGACCAGATAGAGAATATGTCCTCAAGAAAAGATGAGTTAAGGACAATGAGAGGGATGGTAGACGAGGGTATTAGCATCCTAAACGGCAGGATAGATTCTTTTGATAGTTTTGGGAGGCTTCTTGACGAGGCATGGAAAATTAAAAGGGAGCTATCAAGAGTAATAACCAATAGCACGATTGACGAAATCTACAACACCGCTATCCGTGCAGGGGCTTTGGGCGGAAAGCTGCTCGGTGCCGGTAGTGGTGGTTTTATCATCTTCTATGTGCCTCCTGAGAACAGATGGAGAGTGAGGAAGATGCTGGAAGACCTTGTGTATGTATCGTTCCGATTTGAAACGCTGGGAAGCCAAATCATACTGTATACGGTACAGGATTTGCCCTCACTGTCAATTCAAGAGTATCAACATGGTTATTCTCATGTGGGGGAAAGGGACACAGCTTTGGAGCATAGTGGGCGATCATCTGAAACAGACAGCAGACGTGGATGAACGTTCTTTACGGCACCAACCCCAAAAAAATTTTGACACACCACTTTGTATGCAAGACCTGTCACTGGGAAATACCGATGTCTTGATTTTGGTTGGCGGCCAGGGAAAGCGCCTGCGTCAGGTCGTCTGCGATAGACCCAAACCTATGGCCGACATCAGAGGCCGTCCATTCTTAGATATTCTAATAAATTATGTCTCAGGTTACGGATTCAGACGTATTATTTTATGCACCGGGCATATGGGTTCCCTTGTCAAGGAACATTATCGAAAAGTGACAGATGGCATCGAGATTCTTTCCTCTGAGGAGAAAGAGCCACTTGGAACAGGAGGAGCTATCAAGAATGCGAAAGCCCTTATTCGAAGTAATCCATTTCTCGTTATGAATGGAGATTCGTTTTGCGCGGCCGATTTAGGTAGTTTAGTTGACTTTCATAAAAAAATGAACGCCCTATTATCAATCGTTTTGACCTATTCAGATACGACTGAAGACTATGGAAGTGTGACATTTAATTCTTCGCATAGGATAACCAGTTTTTCTGAAAAAGTTCCTTGTGCAGGAAAATCTGGCGTAAATGCCGGCATATACCTCATGAATAAAGATATTTTTTCATATATGCCCCGGAAAAAGCGGTTTTCATTGGAATATGACATGTTTCCTGACATTGCGGGCAACCGTTGCTATGGCTTCGTCACGGAAATGCAACTAACTGATATTGGTACGCCGGAACGGTATGAAGTAGCCAAAGGGCTTTTTTAAAAACATAAAAAAAGAAGATAGTATCTTTTCTTCTGTTCTTTTTGGAAGGATTGATAACTCAGTTCAAAATTGCGCATGTATTATAATGAAATTATAATTCTTGAGCCCGGCCGAACCGAAAAGAACTACTGGAACGACCTGTGGCGCTACCGGGAGCTCTTCATAATTTTGGCCTGGCGGGATATTTCTGTACGCTACAAGCAGACTATCGTTGGGGTTCTCTGGGCGATTCTTAGACCACTTCTGACCATGCTGGTGTTCACGGTAATCTTTGGACGAGTGGCAAAGTTGCCCAGTGACGGGAATGCACCCTATGCCCTCATGGTTTTTGCTGCTATGCTCCCTTGGTCCCTTTTTTCTACATCTTTGGGGGAAGCATCAAATAGCCTAATCGGCAACTCCAATCTGATTAGTAAAGTCTATTTCCCTCGACTCATTATTCCCACCGCCACGGTAATGACAGCCTTTGTCGATTTTTTTATAAACTTTATTATTCTTTTGGGGATGATGATCTACTATCAATTTCTACCAGGCTGGAATTTACTGTTACTACCTGTGTTTATAATCTTGGCCTTACTTGCTAGCTTAGGGCCCGGCCTCTGGATCACGGCACTCAATGTGAAATATAGAGATTTTCGCTATGTGGTACCCTTTGTTGTACAGTTTGGCCTTTATATCTCACCTGTCGGATTCAGCACCAATGTGATTCCAGAAAAATGGCGGCTTCTCTACAGCCTCAATCCTATGGTAGGTGTCATAGATGGTTTTCGGTGGTGCATCTTGGGTGGCGAGAGCCCGATCTATTGGCCAGGTTTTGCTCTAAGCATCGTCATCGTCACCTTCTTCCTCTGGTTGGGTATCTCCAGCTTTCGCAAGATGGAGAAGTCCTTTGCGGATCTGATTTAATAAAATGTCTGACATCGTCATCAAAGCTGAAAACCTCGGCAAAAAATATGTCATCGGCCACCGAGCCGAAAACGGCCGCTATGTGGCCCTGCGTGACGTGCTGATGCAGAACGCACGAACCCTCTGGAACAAGACCAAAGACCTGGCAAAGGGCAAGCCAATCATTCAGGGTGACACGCTGGAAGAGGTCTGGGCGCTCAAGGACACGAGCTTTGAGATTCATAGAGGAGAGACATTCGGAATAATCGGCCGTAATGGGGCAGGTAAGAGTACGTTGCTGAAAGTCCTTTCCCGCATCACGGAACCTTCGGCTGGCCGGGTAACCATCAAGGGGCGGGTGGCCAGCCTGCTTGAAGTGGGTACAGGTTTCCATCCGGAGTTGACCGGACGAGAGAACCTCTACCTGAATGGCGCCATCCTCGGAATGACCCGCGCGGAAATCAAGCAAAAGTTCGACGAAATCGTTGCGTTTGCCGAGGTGGAACAGTTTCTGGACACACCAGTCAAGCGTTATTCCTCTGGTATGTATGTGCGTTTAGCCTTTGCGGTCGCTGCGCATTTGGAGCCGGATATACTGGTAGTGGACGAGGTGCTGGCGGTGGGTGATACAGAGTTTCAGAAAAAGTGTTTGGGAAAGATGGGAGATGTGGCCCACGAGGGCCGGACTGTGCTTTTTGTCAGCCACAACATGAATGCCATTCAGAGGCTCTGCAAGAGATGTATCGTATTAAGCCAGGGATTGACTGTTTTTGATGGCGAGGTCAGCAGTGCAGTAAGTTGTTATTTAAAAAACAAGGATGCGAACCAGCAGATTAGTTGGCCGGATATAGGCTGTGCCCCCGGTGATGATGTTGTTCGACTGCGATCTGTCCGTATTGTCGGCCAGGATGGGATAGTTCGTTCGCAATTCGATGTAAGGGATCCGATCGTATTGGAGATTGAATTCCAGGTGCTGAAAGAAGCGCCGATATCTGTCATAGTCCAATTTATTGGGGCGTTGGGTACTTATATTATGGTATCAATGGATAACTACATCAAAGGTCCATGGGGGAAGCAGCCGCCATACTCAGTTGGCATTTACAAGTCATCCTGTTATATCCCGGGTGATTTTCTTAACGAGGGCCAACTCAGTGCAAATTTATGGATCTATTCCCCTCCTTTTGCGTCTAGCCAATCTTGTCATGTTAAACTCATAGATGCTGTGTGTGTAGACATTGGTGATAGTTTTAATCCTGGTGGGGCGCGGGGCCAGTTTCCCTATGAGTGGGGTATTGAACCGGCGGTTCGTCCGAAACTTAGATGGACGACTGAACAGGTCGGAAATAATAATGACTGAAAGAGGTGGTATATGCATCCGAAAATAGGTATTGTTTCATCTGCTCACAGGCCGCAGAATTGGATGGACCTATATAAAAGCATAGGCAACAATGATATCGAGTTTGAGTTAGTATTTGTGGGGCCGAACCCGCCTGCTTATGAGTTGCCGAAGAATTTTCGTTTCATTAGGTCGCTGGTGAAGCCAACGCAGTGTTTTGAAATTGCGTTCAGAAATACTAGTGCCAACTATGTTATGCCCATTGCAGACGACACTACGTTTAGGATACCGAGGCCGCTTGACAGGCTTTACGAAACCTATAAAAGCTATAACAACGATAAAATAATATTGTCATGCAGATATATGATGAATGGACAGGAACAACCATCTGGCCATAGGCATTTTTTTCCTAACGATATTGATTCGCCGATAATGGCGACGTCCGGGCTGATGTATAGAAAACTCTGGATTAGTATAGGTGGTATTGATAGAAATTTCATCGGAATAATGTGGGATTTAGATATTGCGATGCGAGTTCACGCTTTGGGGGGAGATATCATTTACAGTGATGTATTCCTTGATGAAGATAATGAGAAAGGCTCCACGAGTGTTTTGTGCAAAGAATTTTGGAGGCATGATAGAGGGGTGCTTGAGGGTCTATGGACAGCCAACGGAAAGGTCCATTTCAATCGGGAAAAGCCTGTAGAATCTTTTTCGGATATGAATATACTCAACGCATCTCAAGGCCCACGAGGCCGTTGGCGTGGCAATGGCCCTCTATTTTATGAAAAAGCAGAAGACAGATATAGGTCAATTTTTGGATATACGTCAATTTTTGGAAGGTTAAATCGTGGAATCAGAAAACCATCTATGTATCTTAATTATGTAAAGAGAGTAGTCTTGAGATTGAAGAAAAACCGATTGCCAGATAC
>JBDRTM010000339.1:0-4269 GCA_043824065.1 Planctomycetota bacterium
TAATAGGTGTAACCTGCTCCTCAGCCAGAGAGGCGGCGTAATCCAGACAGGCTAAAATGTCATCACGTGTAAGAGAGGGATATTCTTTAAGAAGCTCTTCGATTGTGTCCCCATTGGCCAGCATGCCGATAATCTGGTGAACGGGTATGCGCGTACCTTTAATGAAGGCTTGTCCATGACAGACATTCGCATCGATTATAATTCGTTCATTCATCGTATTTACTCTCCGGAATAATTATCTACACTATATTATACAAATTTGTGCGAACAATTCCAGTAGAATCTCACTCCTGAATAAGTCTAAATCTGAAATTTCAGTACTGCTCCGGTGTCGGCGCTGGTGGCCATTGAGGCGTATTTTGCCAGGCAGCCTTTGGTTATTCTCGGCTTGGGCGGTGTCCAGGCCTTTTTGCGTTCGGCCAATTCGTCATCGGAAAGCTTTACGTTTATACTGTTCTTGGGGATATCGATTTCTATTATGTCACCATCTTTTAATAATCCGATGGGGCCGCCCACCATAGCTTCGGGGCTAATGTGGCCGATGCAGGCACCTCGCGTTCCGCCGCTGAACCGGCCATCCGTAATCAGGGCAACGGATTCGCCCAAACCTGCGCCTACAATATAACTTGTCGGGCTCAACATCTCCTGCATACCGGGGCCGCCCTTGGGACCCTCGCAGCGAATCACCACGACATCACCCTCTTTTACCTTGCCGGCTAAGATGCCTTCGCAGGCCTCTTCCTGACTCTCGAAGATAACGGCAGGGCCAGTGTGCGTGAGCATCGCAGGGGCGACGCCGGCGGCCTTGACCACACTGCCATTGGGGGCGAGATTGCCCCTTAAAATGGCCAGGCCGCCGGTCTTCGAGTACGCTTTATCCAACGGATGGATGACCTCGGTGTCTTTAATCTCGGCATCCGCAATATTTTCACCGAGTGTATTAGTAGTAACCGTGAGGCATTCAGTGTTAAGCAAGTTCGGAACCTTGCTTATTTCTTTGAGTATAGCGCTTATACCGCCGGCGGCGTCAACATCCTCTACGTGATATTTGCTCGACGGCGCGACCTTGCAGATGTTTGGACATTTAGCTGAGATAGCATTTATGCGCTCGAGGTCGTATTTGATGCCGGCTTCATTGGCCAGTGCCAGTGCGTGCAGTACGGTATTGGTCGAGCCGCCCATTGCCATATCCAGAACAAAGGCGTTGTCTAATGATTTTTCGCTGATTATGTCTAACGGTTTGATGTCCCTTTCAATAAGGGTCATAATCTGTTTGCCCGCTGCCTTGTAAAGCTGCTGGCGTTGGGGGTCAACAGCCAGGATTGTCCCATTTCCGGGCAGGGCTATCCCTATTGCCTCGCAAAGACAGTTCATCGAGTTGGCGGTGAACATTCCGGAGCAGCTCCCCTCGCCCGGGCAAGCAGTATTTTCGAGCTCCCTTAGCTGGCCTTCGTCAATTTTGCCGGCGTTAAATTCGGCAACGCCTTCAAATATGCTGACAAGGTCAACTGCTTTCCCATCTTTCGTTTTTCCGGCGGCCATAGGCCCACCGGAGACGAAAATCGCCGGGATGTTCAGCCTGACGGCGGCCATTAACATTCCGGGTATGATTTTGTCGCAGTTGGGGATGCAGACAAGGCCGTCAAAACAGTGGGCCCGCGCCATAGTCTCAACCGAATCGGCGATGATTTCACGCGAGGCCAGGGAATATTTCATACCGGTATGGCCCATAGCAATGCCGTCGCAGACCGCTATCGTATTAAATTCAAAAGGGGCCCCCCCGGCGTCGCGAACAGAGTCCTTGACCACCTGTGCTACCTTGTTGAGATGGACGTGGCCGGGGACTATCTCGCAGAAGCTGTTGGCGATGCCGATGAACGGCTTTTCGATGTCGGCGTCTTTAAGGCCGCAGGCGTGAAGCAGGCCGCGGTGAGGGGCCCGCTGGAAACCCTTTTTGACTGTATCACTTTTCATAATCCGGTTTCTCCTATAGTGGTTGGCAAAATAATCCGAAAAAACTAAAAGCTGGATTCTAACCGCTGGTTAAAGGCAAATAAAGAAAAATCGGTTGTCTTTGAAAAAAGCAAATGTATAATCGGGATATGAGCCAAGCCAGAATTTATGGTTTCGCAGCGAGCGCTGTAATTTGTGCGCTGCTTCTGACGGTCGGCTGTGCCGAGCTTGCCGAGGAAACGACCAAACCCAGGATTGAGCCGGAAGAAACCGCTGAGGCCAAGGTCGAACGTAAAGAAGCCACCGAAAGAAGTATCGGACCCGAAGAAATCGTCAAGGCCCAAGTCGAAGCGGAAGAGCACAAGCCAACGGTAAAGCTGGCGTTGCAATTCACGCCGGAGGACTTAACAACTTATAAGGTAACAACAGAAACCGAACAAAGCGTTATATGGGAAGGCCCCGAGACAAACAGACCTAAGCACTTTATTGGCGGTCATAGCGGCAACAGAATCGAAATGACCTTCACCCGGCTGATACAAAGCGTTGATGACCAAGGCAAAGCCGTTGCGGAGATAACAATCAAAGGGCTGAAATATTTAACTAAGGTCAGGGACAATATCGTGCTGGATTTCGACAGCTCACGAGAAAAGGACCGAAATAATCCTTTAGGCAAGTTAATCGGGCAAAGTTATACCATAGAAATCACCGCTTCCGGGCAGGTTTCAAAGGTTATCGACGTAAGCAGTGCCCGAACCGCCGTCGAGGGCAGCGCCTCAGGCAATCAAAGGGCGGCACAATTACTTTCAACTAAGGTAGTCAAGGAACAACACACCATTTCGGCACTGCCGGCTGCCGAGAATAACCAGTTACAGACGGGCGAGAGCTGGAGCAATATAAAGATCTTCTCTTTTGGTCCGTTGGGTTCAAAATCATACGAAAGAATTTATGAGCTAAAAGAAATCAAAGACGCAGATGAACGCCGGACCGCCATTGTCGAAATGAGCGTTATTCCCTCATCGGAAAAAGCGAAGGAGCTGCATAAAGAGCAGGTAATAAGTTTCTTTTCTCAAATGTTCGATAATCCTATCGAAATATATACAGGCCGGTTAAAGCTGGATTTGACTGCGGGCAAAATCGAACAATACTTAGAAGAATTCAGGTCCGAATGGGTTGCTGTTGATACGATGCCTGGAAAAGAAAGCGAAGAACCCGATACCCTGCGAATGGGTGCGATTCGTCTTCATCGAATTGAAAGAATCGATTAGAATTATAAGTCTTCTGCAAAATCGAGGTTAGGCATACTTTGAAAAGAAAAAATTGTCTTTTAATTTTTTCTTTTCAAACAATATATTATTGCCCAGCAAGCAGCTATTTGATTATTTAAGAAAACCAAAAACCTAATTTTCTTAAATAATATATGCCTAACCTCGATTTTGCAGAAGACTTTAGAACTTTTGAAAAGGACTGAAATTGAAAACCGCACTGGCGATAATGACGGCTGTTGTTGTGAGTGTCCTTGCAGGATGCGAGTCCGGCCCCGGGGTAAAAGAGCCGTCAATTAACAATAAAGAGCTCTTGACTGTAGATTGGCAAGATGGTCAGAGGCTGGAATACAAGTTCGTCTCCAGAAGAGAGATAATACTTGACTGGGACCCGACAGGGAAGCTGTCCCAATCGGACAAGAGCGCTCCTGATAAGTCTGCCGAGTCAATGGAAATGGTTGTTGCATATACACCAATCAAGATAGACCCGTATGGGCTTACAACTGTTGAGGCGACGTGTAAATCCGTCAAGGTGGTGCGAAGCAAAGGGCCACGGAAGGACGCTGTGGAACACCTGGCCGGTAAAACTTTTACGTTTACCGTCGGGCCTACCGGAAAAATAGAGGACTATTCGCAATTGGATGAGCTGGTCAAAGAGGTCGGCAAAAAAGCTTTTACCACAAACGCAGACGGCGTCAGAATCAAGGAACCTGATATGATAGGCGATTTTGTCTCGACTCAGTGGTTTCTATGGGATTCGGTTTCCAGTCTAAAAAACCCACCCCAAGGGGTGGCGGTGGGACAAAGCTGGACGTCAAAACTGTCCGTGCCTTCACCGATGGTTATGCGAAAGGCAAGAGAGGTTACCTATAAGCTTGATGAAATCCGGCAGAGCGAAAAGGGACGATTAGCTGTGATAAGCAGCTCTTACAGTAAAGCTGACTCGGCTCCCCAAAACTGGCCGATACCTTATTCCGGAAGATTCCAAATGAAGGGGACGTTCGGCTTTCTCAGCGGCTATAAGCTTCTGAGTTTGGAAGGCGGGGGCGAAGAG
>JBDRTM010000340.1:0-10456 GCA_043824065.1 Planctomycetota bacterium
TTATCATAGCTACCTCAATCAATTTATTATTTATTATTTATAATTGATTATTGATTATTGATTATTTTTTTTAACTTTAGGCACTTTTAATTTCTACGAGATTTTTGCAAAACTTCAGTTTCTGCTAATCTTCTCTTATTCGAAAATCTTTTTCAGGAACCACTCAAACCTTTGAGCAATGTGTCTGGTTGCCTGCTCGATGTCATCTGATTTGACGTTAATCCAGTGGATGTACAAAAAACCATCGTCCGTCAAATCCACGGTCAAAGTTCCGGGCGTCAGAGTAATGGAATTAGCTAATGCAGTGATTCCGGATTCTGTTTTTAGGGTTGTTTTAATTTTTACGATTCCGGGTTTTATCGGCATCTTGGGATGCAGGGCGCGATAGACGACATCCAGATTAGCCATCATTACATAATAGAAGAATACGGGTATATAAACCAGGAGCCAAAATATCCGGACCGGTGAAATAAATACGTGATGTTCTTTGGGTAGTACCCCTGCTTTCGCAGGTGCGAGCTTACCCCGGCGAAAGCGGGGGTGGAACATAACCGCAACGATGACAGAAGCTATCAAGCCTGCGATTACAACCTGGAGGTCGATTTTGCCATCGACAAAAGGCCAGGTCAGCAATATCCAAATAACAAAAGCAAGAACAAAATAAATTACTCGTCTCATACTATCACACCCTTAGTATCACATTATAAGAAGTTAGCTAATTATTTAAGAAAATCGAAAAAGCTAATTTTCTTAAATAATATATGCCTAACCTCAATTTTGCAAAACTTCAGTTACACCAGCAGAGTACTTAACTCCGTCAGTCAATACCTTAACAGCCGGGTCGAGAATCGCCTGCTTTAAGCCGGGCACCAGCACGAGCAATCCCATAAGCACACATAAGCAGGCTAAAAATACCATAGCAACGAGCATAGAGCCTTTATTTTCTTTTACCTGCTGGAGATTTTCCGGCAGCTCGCCAAGGAAGACGTATCGCTGGACCTTCAAATACATAATTAAAGTACATAAACTTACGAAAACAATTATTGCTGCTATCCAGAAAAATTGGGCCTGTACTGCTGCAATTATCAGAATCAGCTTACTACAGAACCCGCTAAACGGCGGGATACCGACGATGGAGGCCGATGCAACGGTGCAGGTTGCGCGCGTGAAGGGTAATTTTTCTGCAAGCCCGCCCATCTGTTTCATCTGTCTTGTTCCGGTTGCCATTTCCACCGAGCCGCTGGTCAGGAACAACAAAGACTTATAAACGGCGTGGTTGACAAGGTGGAACAACCCGCCGAGGACCGCTAAAGAAGCCCAAGCAGCCCAATCAGGGTTGTCCTGTCTATATCCCGAATTGGCCGCTCTGGCAATGATAAGTCCGCCAAGACCGATACCGAGAATTACATAGCCTATCTGACTAATGCTCGAATAGGCCATAAGCCGCTTGAGGTCCCATTGTCCTATTGCCAGGAAAGCCCCGGCAACCATACTCAAAAGTCCGAGTACGATTAAGAGCCAGCCGATAGAGACCGAAACGCCGAAAACATTGAAAAGCACACGAGCCAGGGCATAAACGCCGAGGGTTTTTATGAGAATGCCGGAGAGCATGGCGGAAATCGGGGCAGGAGCCGAAGGGTGTGCGTCAGGCAGCCAGGCGTGGAACGGCACGATGGCGGCTTTTAATCCGAAGCCGACAATAAACAAAGCTAAGGCAAATTTTAGACCTGCATTTAATCCGGAGTTCTGGATTGCCTTTGAAATGTAGGCCATATTAAGTGTGCCGGTATTGCCGTAAATAAGGGCAATCGCAAAAAGAATGAATATAGAAGCGATAGTGCCCAACACCATATATTTAAAGGATGCCTCAAGCTCTTCGTGCTCACAGCCGAAGCCGACAAGTGCGTAAGATGCGAGTGAAGCAATTTCCAGAAATACAAACAGATTGAAGATGTCTCCGGAGAGTACGACACCGTTCATACCCGCGACCATAAGCAGAAACAGGCTCAGGTATTTTGTCTTGGCGGTGTATTGCTCCATATACCTGACACTAAAGAGCATTGCAGCGGCGCTAACGACACTTATAGCCAAAAGCAGAAGTGAGCTTAAGCCGTCAAGGACAAGATTAATCCCAAGCGGGATAGACCATTTGCCTATTTCATAAACCTCGGTTTTACCAATAGAAGCAACAGCAAATACAAGCAGCGAAACGGTTACCAGATTGGCCAAGACCGTTGCGGCAGTTTTGCCTTTTCTACCAAACATTGGGAGCAAAAAAGCCATTACTAAAGGGACAGCGATAAAAAGAGGCAGCGGAAGGCTCATCCTTTTAGTCTCCTTATTTGAGTGATATCAAAGGTGCCGTATTTTTCGTAAGTTCTGATGCATATCGAAATCATAAGGGCCAATGAACCCAAACTAATAACAATTGCCGTAAGCACGAGGGCCTGAGGCAGGGGGTCAACAGAACTGTTTAAGAACGTTGCTGCAATCTGCCCTGATTCTTCGAGATGGCTACTCTCGATTATGGGCGCTGTGCCGCCGGAACGATAGCCGAGCATAATAAGGAAAAGATTGACGGCATATTCCATAACCATAATGCCTATTACAATCTTGACCATATTCTTTTTGACGATTGCACAATACAGCCCAAGCATAAACAGTAAAAAACATAGTGCATAAGGCATTAGTTTTACCTCGTTAGAAATTATTCATATTCATACACACAGATTACACAGATTTGTCCCCAGATTTCACCGATTTATCTGTGTAATCCGTTTCAATCCGTGAAATCTGTGATTTATTAGCCGGCGTTTCCCGTCTGAAAGTCGAAAGAAGAAAAATTACCAGAAACAGTGAGGCACCGACCTTCAGTCCAATAGCAATATTCGATAATGGTATAGTGCCGGCGCTTATGAGCTTCAAGGGCTGGCCCGGCAGATACTTTTGATAGATGAAATTAAGAAAGAAGACCCCGCTGAAGACCAGTCCCAAGATCGCTATGAGGGCAAACGTAAATGCACCAAGGCAATCAAGCTTCGAGACAAATGCCAGAGGGAGGTCCTTTTGCACAGATTCTCTACCGAAAGCCAGCATAAGCAGCACATAGGAAGAAGCTAAAATCACACCGCCGGCGAAGCCGCCGCCGGGGGTAAGATGCCCGAAAAGAATAATGTAAATGCCGAAGAGGACAATCAGCACCTTGACCCAGCTGCTGACAGTTTTTACGATTATTGTCATACCTGTCATTTTTTTGTCATCCCTATATCAAAAAATAAATACGAAATTCGAATATCGAAGTCCAAATTAGAAAGTGCCTAAAGTGAGCTAAAGTGAACTAAAGTGACACGTAAGTGTCATCCTGAGGCGCAGCCGAAGGATCTGGCCAACGAAAAAGAGATTCTTCGCTTCGCTCAGAATGACAGCTTCGCTGTCACTTTAGGCACTTTAGCTCACTTGGTATTGTTTCGTGCTTCGAATTTCGAGATTCATCTTTTCTTTATTATTCGGATTCCTCCAGCAGTTTTTTGGCCTTTTTTCGCAGTATAACAGTTGCGCCTATAATGGAAGTAAACAGCACGGTTGCCTCACCCAGTGTATCATAGGCACGATAGTCCAGGACAACCGATGCTACAACGTTCGATGCTCCTGTATCTTGAAGTCCTTGCTCGATGTAGGTTTGTGAAGCAGCCCCTTCAGTCTTGGCAAAAATGGCCGTTCCAAAATCAGGTAAAGTCTCAAAAACTCTTATGCTGGCCAAGAAAATCACGAAGATAATCACTACCGAAACAACCGTTCCGAAAAACTCTTTATCACCAGTGATAAAAGTCAGGTCGCGGGAGATTGTAGCGCGGATCAGGATAATCAAACCTAAAACTTCCACTACAATTTGAGTTATCGCAATGTCCGGCGCCCGCAAAAACAGAAACATCAAAGAAGCGCCGAATCCGAGGGCACCGATGCAGATTATAGAGCTTAACAGGTTTTTGGTTTCTATCGCGATAATAGCAGCGATTATCATAAACAGCAGTAAGACGTAGAAGATATTCATATTAACCTCGATTTTTTGACGCTGATTTCACAGATATCGGAAACAAATTCGAATATCGAATCTCGAAATTCGAAACAATATCTAATGACCAAAATGACACTTACGTGTCATCCTGAGGCGAAGCCGAAGGATCTGGCCAGCGAAAAAGAGATTCTTCGCTTCGCTCAGAATGACAGCGTTGCTGTCAGTTTCGAAAATTTGAACATTTGAATTTCGAATTTGTTTCGGATTTCGTACTTCGGATTTCGGATTTATTTCTGATTTCCGATTTCAGCGTAATCACGATCTAACTTCCTCACCAAATTTTACAAACCACGAACAAAACTATCAGCAATCCCAAAATTACCCAGGTCAAATACACCGGCAGCAGGCCGGAATGAAGCCGCTGCAAAAAACCAGTCAGGCCCAGTCCTATTTTTCCGCTTTGATTGTATAGGTCGAAATATCCTTTTTCCTGGCCTGAGTAAAGCTGTTTCAGGCCGCCCATTCGCGAAACAGTTTTATAGAAATGTGTCCCTGGTATTCTCATTGATTCATTACTCTGCACCTCGCCGCAGGTCCAGGTGGGCACGGTCCTGATATTTCTCGACAATTTCGCGACAAACCAGATAAGCACGCCAAGACCAATGCCGATTATTAACAGGATTGTGGCAATGCCGGACATCCAGGTACCGAAAATTGCAGTACCTGGTTCTATACCCAACGCAGGATAAATGAAAAGTTTGAGCGGTACGTGGTAGAAGACCCCGAAGAACACACACAGCAAAGCAAGTACCGTCATCGGAATGGTCATCGCCGGGGATACTTCCTTTACGTCTTTTAGCTCGTTCGGCAGGCGTGAAAGGAATATCGAGTGTATAAGTTTCACAAATGAAGCTAAAGTAAGGGCACTTCCAAACATAGCACAAGTCAGCCAGATGGGCCAAAGGCCGGCGGCTCCTCCTGCTTGTTGAGCACCCATCTCAATTACGCCTTGATAAATCATCCATTTGGAAACAAATCCGTTGAGAGGTGGTATTCCGGAAATGCTCAGAGCGGCAATCAGACAAGTAACGAAAGTAATCGGCATCTTTTTACCCAAGCCGCCGAGTCTATCCAGCTCAGCGGTTCCGGCTGCCTGCTCGACCGCACCGCCGCATAAGAATAAACAACATTTATAAATTGCATTGTTGAGCATATGGAATATACCACCGGCAATACCAACGGGCGTGCCTGTTGCTATGCCAAGTATCATATAACCGACCTGGCTGATAGCGTGATAGGACAGCAGCTTCTTGAGATTGTGCTGGACCATCGCAATCATCACGGCGATAATAATTGTGGCGGCACCTATGATTGACAGGACGATAGTTAAAGCAGGGGAGTTAATTATAAAAATTTCCCGCACGATAATAACCAATAGATAAATCCCCAAAAGCTTATCAATCGCGGCAGGCAGCAGTGCCATCACCGAGGCCGGTGCATACTCACCACTGGTGGGCACCCAGGTATGTAAGGGCAAGGCACCTGCCTTGGTAATGGCGGCTGTCATAAGCAGAAGGAAGGCTATAATTGGCAGTGCTGAAGTGGTCGCCAGGCTAATATCTGAGATGACAAAAGTCCCCGAAACTGCCCATATCATAAAGACGCCGAGCATAAAAGCGGCGTCGGATGCGCCTATCATTGCGAAACTTTTTGTCGCTGCGAAATTGGAATTTTTGCCTCCTGTTGTTATTAAAAGGTACAGCGAAACGGTAACAATCTCCCAGAAAATCAATAAAAACAGTAAATGATTGGAAAGCAGTATTCCTGCCGAGCCGCCTATTGTGAGCAGAATCGCACCATAATAAATATTCGTCGCTCGTCGCTCGTCGCTCGTCGCTCGTGATTTTAGTGAATATATAGTTATTAACAGACCGAAGCCCATCGCGAACAATAACACAAATTTGCCCAGGGGCGTTACATTCAGCAACAGCTTTAAATTCACATTTTCTAATTGAAGGATCGGCCAGGTGAACGAAGATATGTCGCCGGTAAATATCTTGATTCCCAGAATAAATGTTAAACCTGAGATAATAAACGTTAATGCCCTTGATGCGGACTTTAGCTTATTCGGCAAAAACAGCAGCACAAAGCCCACAATCAGTGGCAAAAAAACCAGCATAAGTAATACTTTATCTAATTCCAATCTATAAACCTCCATTCTTGTGAAGCGTATCTTGTGATTCAGGTTATCAGAGTATCAGGTTATCAGGTAGTGGGTATCAGGCTATCAGGACATCAGGCTAAGCCCGCCGAAGGTAGCTTAATCTTTCCTGATACCCTGATCTCCTTATATCCTGCATCCTGGTTTCCTGATATTCTGATACCCATCCGTATTTTGCCTTACACTTCACGCTTTATCCTTTCTGTTTTTTCACGGCTCAATTTCAGCAGAGCCTCATAATCTTGCACCACACTGTTATGCCCATCGACAACAGCCAACCTTTCGGTACAGCTATAGCAGGGATCAACCGCTGCCAGTGTGAGTGTAACATCGGCAATATGCTGACCAATGCAAGAAGCCCTGAACGAAGGCACATTGACATAGCTCGGCGCTCTGACCTTATGGCGAATCGGCCTGTTGCCGCCGTCGCTGCGGACGTAATGAAACGTCTCACCTCTCGGGGCTTCAGCGTGGCCAAGCCCCTCACCCGGTGGTATTTCCTTGACCTCCATGGCAATAGGACCATCCGGGAGCTTTTTGAGGGCCTGTCTGACCATCTTAATAGATTCGAAGGTCTCAAGAAGGCGGACAACTGCTTTGGCAAAGACGTCGCCTTCGGTCCGGGTAATTACATTCCAGTCCAAATCGGCGTAAGCAGCATAGGGGTCATCGTGCCTTACGTCGATGGCAACGCCGCTACCCCTGGCAGTCGGGCCTGTTACCGCATATTTGATAGCATCTTCTTTGCTCAATATGCCTACGCCTTTGAGCCGGGCGTGCAAAACAGGGTCGTCAAGCACCGCCTTGGTGAGCATTTCAGTTTTCTTTTCGATTTTGTCGAGCTCTTTCAATATCTTATGTATAAGCTCATTGGGGATATCTTCCCGGCAGCCGCCAACCTTGACGTTTCCGTAGTTGTTTCTGTTGCCCGTTATTGCCTCTAACAAATCAAGCACCGGCTCACGGTATTTCCACGCCCACATAAAGACGGTGTCATAACCGATAAAGTGTCCGGCAAGACCTACCCATAACAGATGGCTGTGAATGCGCTCAAGCTCGTTGATGATTACGCGAACATACTGAGCACGCTCAGGTGGTGTTATCCCCGCAATCTCCTCGACCGCATTGATGTAAGCTAAGGGATGTGACGCCGAGCAAATTCCGCATATACGTGAAACCAAAAAAGGTATCTGATCATACTGAAGCGTTTCGCTGAGTCTCTCTATGCCGCGATGGTTATAAGATATTCTTACGTCTATGTCGGTTACGATTTCACCATCGACGGTAAGCTGGAAAAACTCCATCTCTTCCTGCAATGGGTGAAACGGGCCGATTGCAACAATGGGTTTCGGTAGCTCGACCGTTCGCCGGGCGGGTGATTGCGATTGGACGGTTGGACGACCGGATGGTTCACCGTCCACCAGCCGTACCGGCAGCTCCGTATCCTTCCTCAACGGATAAACGCCCTCAGGCCAATCATCAGACAGAATCAACCGCCGCATATCAGGATGATTATTGAAATCTATCCCCAATATATCGTGTATCTCTCTTTCTATCCACTCGGCGGCCGGCAAGAACGGGGCAATAGATTCAATCGCCGGCTTTTCGCGGTCGCGGATAAAAGTTTTTACAGTAACAAAACAGCCGGTTTGGTCATTTGAAAAATGATAAAGAATTTCAAAACAATCATCAGAATCGATGCCCGTCGCAATTACAAACCTTAAAGGCATATCTTCAAACAGGAACTTACTGACGGCATAACTATTTTCAGCTTCACATAAAAGGAAGATTCTATTGTCCGCCGTTTGCTCTATATCTATAAGCTTATCTTTTATTTCTTCTAACTTGTTATTTAACTCTTCTTGGTTCATATTTTCCCATCTTCTGGATTCCTGCTTCCGCAGGAATGACAGAAAAAAACCGTTTTTTGCTCGCTTCGTGTCTTTACCCCTCACTTACGTTCGGGGCTCTGCTGACTATTTTTTTAACTTTAGGCACTTTAGCTCACTTTAGCTCACTTTAGACACTATTACAATATCGATAGCGCCTTTACTACGCCGGATATCATGGCTTCCGGCTTCGGCGGGCAGCCCGGCACATAGGCAATAATTGCTTCAGGGTCGATTTCCCTGATTATCTTATCCACCGGCCCAACCACGTGGTAAGCGCCATTAAATATCCCTGTTTCACAAGCACAAGCACCTATTGCAAAGATAACACAGGGTTTTGGAGTTTGGCGATATACTTCCCGCAGTCGGGGAGCAGCTTGAGCTGTAACCACGCCGGTCACCAGCAGAGCATCAGCGTGTCGCGGTGAGCCTACTAATTTGATACCAAGCCTCTCAACGTCATACTTAGGCGTCAGTAAATTAACAATTTCGATATCGCAATTGTTGCAGGCGCCGGTATTGACGTGGAACACCCACACCGATTTTTTCAATGACCATATTTTCCAGCTCATAAATTCGTGTCCCGTCTGGCGTGGCTCGCGTTTAGCCGTCGCCGGCACGGCGACGACGCTCGTCCAACCATCTACAACCAACTAATGCCGTAATAATTTCCTATTAATGCAAGTATAACAGCGATAACCAAAGCAATCCCGCAATAGACCCAGAAGAACTTCATCGCCTGGTCAATCCGTACCCGCGGGTTTGTATTCTTTATCAAAATCAACAAGACCAGGACCAAAACATATTTTCCGATTCCCCATACTAACGGCCATCCTGCCGTAGTACCAAATCCGCCGAGAAATACCATTACCAAAAACAGCGGCAGAGCCACGAGCATCATTGCCTGCATAAGCTTCCAAACCGCAAGCAAAACTCCGGAATATTCTATCATTATGCCGCTGGCCACTTCGGTTTCCGACTCGGCTATATCGAAGGGGACAAATCCAAGCTTTGCCTGAACACATAATAACGCAGCCAAAAACGCCAACATTCCAGAGATGCTCAAGACCGGCGCATGTTTGGCAATTTCAGCTAAACTCAAAACTTTAACTAAATCGTCAGAAGTAAGCTGTTGGCCGGACTCGACGAATCCAGCTTTGACTAATCCGACCATCTTTATAATCACCACGATAAAGGCCAAAACAAGCGGCAGCTCGTAACCCATCACCAGTTTCATCTCCCTGCTTGTGCCAATTGTTGCGTGGGGGCTGGCACTGGCACTGCTGCCGAGGATCAATGCCAGCGAAGGCAGTACCATTAGATAAATCGCTACTATAATATCACCAACAAAAGTTTCCTCCGGCCAGAAAGCCGCCACCCCGAGCATTGTCGAAAGCAATAGCACGCCTGCCAGACCGACAAGCGGAGCTGCGAGGAAAACAGTTCGCTGAGCGTCCTGCGGTATGAGTATTTCCTTGCCCATAAGTTTCATAATATCGTAGAACGGCTGGAAAAGCGGCGGGCCGACACGCCATTGCACCAGGGCACTGACCTTGCGAACTATCCAGCAGGCAACCAGGCCCAAAACAACGGTAAACAAAAAACCTGGAAAGATCAGAATCCAGAATAAATTCTGTAATGCCTCAATCATTTCTCTGCCTTTTACATATCCCTCAAAAACGGCTCCCAAGTGCTACCGCCGGTGACTTTAACAACGATATCTTCAAAGACCTCCGCCATATCACCTTCCTTATCCAGGTCAACTTCTCTATAATCCAAACTCCCATCCTCACAAGTCATAACACATAATGGCTTTTCACCTTCTTTTAATCTACCTTTGGAGCGATCACAAACGCTGCTTGGGAAAGGTATCAAATCGGTATATATCGTTCCAAAGGGGCAGGCTATCGCACAACTGCCGCAGCCGGTGCACAACATATTTGCCCGCTTAAGAATACCATAATCGTTCTTTTCGCTCGGTACTTTCTCTAAGGCGTCTACGGGACAGGCCTTAATGCACGGCGCTGACTCACACCGGCGACAGACCAGGGCAAAACGAATCATCTCCAGCAGTGAGTCTATACCTTTGTTCTGGGGATGATGCTTGTACGAACATTGCACTTCGGATTCATCCTGAAGTTTGCATTTTGCCAAATCGATTATTAACTTCGCACCCATAATCTTGTATCTCGTATTTTAGGTTATCAGAATACCAGGGTATCAGGTAGTGGATATCAGGTTATCAGGACATCAGATTTAGTTTTTTATCCCTGATACCCTGATCTTCTGATATCCTACATCCTGATATCCTGATGTCCTGATATCCATCTA
>JBDRTM010000341.1:0-11024 GCA_043824065.1 Planctomycetota bacterium
AAAGCGAGCCAAGCGGCGCAAAGCTCTTAATCCGGGACTGAGTTCAAAGTCTCTTAATCGAATGCGACAATTCATCTTGGAGAACCAGAAGCCAACATATGGGAAACCAATGGCAGGTGACTCGTGATCGATTTGCGGAAACTAGAGCATCTGGGTGTAACCTCGTCGTCCGAAGACGGCGACATCCACAATAATGACGCGTTCTTTTTTTTGGAGAATTGCCCTGCCCATCGGTACGAGGCCATAATCACAGACCCACCTTACGAAATCGGCATTGCTGGCAAGGACTGGGATTGCAAAAAGCTACGGATCGACGTTCTGGCCTACCAATTTCATCGCGTTCTGAAGCCTAGCGGCAATGTCTTTGTCTTCTGCTCGGATTTTCAATTCGGCGACTGGTATCAGGAGCTTTCCCGCTACTTCACCAAACTACGCAAATTTGCCTGGTGCAAAACTGATTCGGTCGGGTTCAACAAAGGTATGTTTCAGGAGAGCTTCGAACTCGGACTACATGTGTGCTCAGAAGATTCATACTTCGGCACGAAAAAACGCAAAAATTATGTGGTCTCCGGAAAAACATCAGGGAAAGAACGGCTAATGCCTGACCCCGACGAAAAGTGGTCAACCAAGAAGGGCGAAAAATCACTTCACCCCACACAAAAATCACTGGAGGTAATCGAAACTCTGGTTACCTCATTGAGCAAAGAAGGCGACACCATCTTTGATCCCTTCTCCGGAACCGGGACTCTTGGGGTCGCAGCCAAAACGTTGGGCAGGAGATTCGAGATGGTCGAGTACGGCTTCCGATACCACATTGCAGCTTGGGATAGGATTTTAGGGAAAGGGTAAGGGCGAGCACATTGTGCAAAAATCTCGCCTCTTGCGGCACTACCCTGAATTGTATGCGCCAGCAAAGGTGGCGGACTCAAGAAGAAAGGATTGTTAAGTTGCGAAACGGAAGGGAGGCGCAAAGCCTCCCCCCCCGGTTAGATGATATCGAGTTCTTCCAGCAGGGACTCAACCGCGTGCCGTATGGCGGCGGCAACGTCCTTATCCGGGTGCTGCCCACCAGCGATCAGAGCGTTTTCCAAACCGTTCGCCATGACCGTGCCAGGTCTGCTTTGCCCGCGGAGTTTTCCCAATCGTCGTTGCAGAGTGTTGAGGCTTGATCCCTTGCCTTGCTGCCCTGCCCTCAGGGTGGTCGCGTCGATCGTTACCATTTCCATGTCGTTTCTCCAGTTCTGTCGATTTGATGATAGGCATGCCCTGCCCCATACGGGCACCAACATGCGGCCAATACTCGACAGTAAGCTGCGGACGGGGTGTTAGGGATTGGATGAGATCAGAGACGAAAGACATTGGCATAGCCGACCGTCCGGAGCCTCCACAAATCGCGCCGATGCAGAGTTTTCACTCCCGGAGACGGGTCCAGGACAGAGCTATCTTAACCGCATTTGACATACAGCACCCAGTGGTTGTGCCGCCCTGGACGTTCAATATCCAGGATGCACATCGGGCTGAGCAGGGCGTATGACCTGAATGGAGTCCAGCAACGCAGACCAAAACCGTACCAAGCCAGCACATCCCGGATGTCTCACATATAATTGTAGAATGGTCCTGCAAGGTCGAAGCCCAGGCTCTCAATCGCTAGAGCCGAACCTCGACGTAGGGAACCCCGACCACCATCGCTACGCAGGCCAACCCGCACCCGGTGCCATCCTCCTGAACTACGCGCTCGACAACCATCGTCACCGACTCACATCCGGGATTTTAGCGCTCCTATGCGGGGCCAAGCTATTTTCACGACGACATGACGGCCTTGGTGCCGGTCAAGGCCCAACACACCCTCAGGACGCGAATGTGGCGCATGTTCACTGCTCCCCCGGTATCAGGATCAGCCGATACGCCGCGCCAGATTCGAAAACGACCTCAACCCCATAAATTACGACAGGTCCGTCCACGTTGCTCAGACACCATGTGAAATCAACGGGGTGGTCGCGCAGCAACCCGGTTTTCTCGGCCAGCGTGAGTTGGGATCGAACAAGCTGACCAGCAGGTCCTCCGTGTCGCGGATGTCCATCACGCCCTCCTCCGAATTTCCGGTATGGCATATGCTGGGACGAGCTCCCACGGCTCCTCGCAATCGACCTCGAACCAGCCCACGCTCAGGCTCTTGAGTTCGGCCAGCGAGAAATACCCCCACTCGGCGTTCTGGTGATCCTGGTTGAGGATGGAATAGCCAAAGAATGTGTCCACCCCGTCGAACTCGGCCACGTAACAATCGCAGCCGCCGGTGAAGAAATGCGGGTGAATTAACTTGTTTTTGAGCGGAATGTTCTCGGTTTCATGCAGGCGCGGCAAGCGTCCAACCGCGCCTGTGAAGGTTCGTTCCACATGGAAGCCTCCTGGATTTTGGCCGCAACAAAGCCCACGGCTGCCGCAGCAGACGCGAGATTAGTGTTCGTCCGGATTATGAAATGAGACGCCGAACCGTGTCTATGGTTCGGTGGTAAGTGACGTAGTTATTATAGCAAAATCACCAAAAAAGTCAACCTATGTTAAACATCGAAAGTGTTAAGGGTTCATTTTTCGGATCGGAGCAGTTTCTTGATGTTAGGGGCAAACCTTCTTTAAAAAAGACAAAAGATTAAACGTGCTATGTTTTGAACTTTTCTGTTGCGTAGGGCAGTATGTCTCTGCTAATTGTCAACAACGTACACCAGAGTGCATCACTGTTCACCGCAGAGTGTGAGGTCGACAATGAAGAAGTGTTTAAAAAAATCAAACAGAATCACGGTCAGTCTGACTCAGGTTGATCATGACAAACTTGAAGCCTTGGCCGATTCGCAGGACGTATCCATGTCATGGGTTGTGCGAAAGGCCGTATCGGAATATCTTGAAAAGAATTCCGTGCTCATGGATGGTAGGCAAGTTCGGCATATTCCAGTGACAAGTTAGGGAGGACGGGATGAAGCGAAAGGAAGGTCGTACTTGGCGGCTTGGAAGCATGTTCTCCGGATGTGGAGGCTTGGATGCCGGATTCGAAAAGGCCGGCTTCAAAGTGGTGTGGGCGAACGACATAGATGCCGATGCTTGCGAAACGTATCGTAAGAATATTGGCGAGATCATTGAGGGCGACATAAACGAAGTCGACCCCAAGAATCTCGAACCGATAGACGTTTTGGCCGCAGGTTTCCCCTGCCAGCCGTTCTCAAACGCAGGTTCAAGGCGTGGCACCAGAGACATTAGAGGCACTCTGTATAAAAGGACTTTCGACTTCATCGAAGCACATGAGCCGGAGGTGGTCATCTATGAAAACGTTCGGGGCTTCCTGAGCTTCAAAGGAGCCAATGGAAAGCTAATCGACGAAATCGTCGAAATTCTTGAAAAGGAGTATGGCTACCATTGTGTTTACAAGCTTCTTAATTTCAGCCATTTCGGTGTTCCGCAAAACAGGCTACGGGTCGTTTTGATTGCGATGAAGGACCCGAGGTACATTGATCACGTGATGCCCGACATTACGGTGGACAAGGACTTGTCGATTCAAAGTACTCTTTCCGGTCTGACTGACAATATACCCAACCAGACCGAACTATTATCCCTTAATCCTCAGGCGATTCATTATGGTACAATGATCCCCGAAGGCGGTTCATGGAAAAGTCTTTCTTACGATGTCCTTCCCGATCGATGGAAAAGGATAAGGGATAACATGCAAAAATATCATTATCCTAACTTTTTCAGACGATATGCCCGTACTGACGTTATGGGGACGATAACAGCCGCGTTCAAGCCCGAAAACGCCGCCGTGTGGCATCCGATTGAGAGCAGGGTATACTCTGTTCGTGAAGTGGCTCGTTTCCAAACTTTCGACGACGATTTCGTATTCCATGGACGATCAATAAAATCCAAATACCAGCAAATAGGAAACGCCGTTCCGCCGCTTTTCGCCCAACAACTCGCCTCTCGCCTTTCTTACTGCCTTGAAAAAGCCGATGAGAAGAAGTTGGAGAGAAGGTATCCTGCGAGTTGTTCTCTCAACGTGAACAAGCCCATTCATCGACAGTTGGAAGCAATATTCGGAAAGTCAATTCCCGCTCCGTTGTTGACCTGCGCTTAAAATGAGGCGTATCCTCCCGCTGATAATTCATAACTGCGGAGGATACGCCTTGTACATCAATCCTGAAATCATACTGTCTGCGTTTCAGAAGTTATCTCACATCGCCCCGGAGAATACAGGGAAGCAAGCTCGCGAGCGAGTTAGCGGCCTTAAATATTTTTTCGCTGTCGCTGAACTGTGTGCTGCTGCAGGAACAGAGTCCGTGGACCTTTCAACAGCAAACCCGGACAACAGGCAGTCGTTCATAGATGCTGTTGGAAGGGTTGTTCGCCTCGATGACGATGGAGGCTATTCCAACAATTTCATTGATGAATTCGAACGGGCTCGCGATTACAAAGTCAGAAACAATTTTTTAACAGCGTCTTTGATGACAGATGGGCCTTATCCGGGTAGGCCTGCTCCGCTTATTCTTCGAGATGATAAATCGGTTTCGCTGCATGATGATTATGTTGAGAACTTATATGAGTACGGAGAGTTAGTTGAGTGGGCCTTGCCGATAGCTACATGGCTGTTGCGTTTTGATGAGTTTTCGGAAGAGGAAGGTAAGGATGCTGACGCACTTGGGAAGGCTGCCTTTGAGCTTCTTAAATCCCGATACGGCTCTACGGTCGAGGAATTCGTCGATAACGAAAAGGATGGGCATGATTGCTTTTGCGATTTCGAAGGCCCCCTTTTGGTTGAGGACAAACCCGATTACTTCACTTTGCTTTCAGAAAAATTGGCTGGGCCAATAAGTGAAACGGCTGTGCCTGGAGTGAACGTAATGGTTTACGGAGCGCCTGGAACAGGGAAAAGCTACAGGCTAAAGAACTACGCCCCTTGTATCAGAACGGTCTTTCACGGCGACTACCAAAACTCCGACTTCGTGGGGGGATACCGGCCTTACGTCAAAGACGGAGAGGTGACATACTCCTATGTCCCCGGACCATTCGTTCAGTCCTTCGTTAGCGCATTGAAGGTCCCTGAACGCCAGCACTATTTGATCATCGAGGAAATCAATCGAGCCAATGCCGGGGCGGTTTTCGGAGAAGTATTCCAGCTCTTGGACCGTGATGAAAACGGCAGAAGTGAATATGAGATTCAGCCCGACTTGACGTTGGCTCAATACTTGGATTCAGAACTGGCGGGCGTAGCGGAATGGGAAGGACGACTGTTCATGCCGTCCAACTTGAGCGTTTACGCCACCATGAACAGTGCAGATCAAGGCGTCGAACCTTTGGACTCCGCTTTCAAAAGACGTTGGGAATACGACTATCTCCCCATTCGATTCGATCTGATCGGTAGTTCCGATGTCAGGAGGGAGTCTGTTATTCCTTATGGTGGCAGGAACTATAGTTGGTGCGAGATCGCCGAAGCTTGCAACGAACTGTTGCTGGATAACGGCATTGAAGAAGATCGTCTGCTCGGCCCGTACTTCCTGTCGAATTCGGATTTTAAAGATTTGGATAAGATGGACCGCGTCATTTTTGGCAAGGTCTTCATCTATTTGTGGGATGACGTACTTCGACACGGACGAAGAGACGTTCTGTTCAAGGTCGATGATTGTAGATCCTTCTATGAGATGAGCAAGCGTTACAGGAATTCAGAGAGGGTCTTTTCCAGCCAATTGGAAGACATCCTGGGATATTCGCCTCCGAGTGAAAACGAAGAGGAGTAAGGGTGCAGCCCCGTACTTACGTATCAGATGGACAGCCCGAACAGAGGCTCGCTCAGAACGTAATAGCCGTTCTGGAAGACGAAGGTTTGCTCGAACTCTCAGGGTCTGGGAAGGGGCGAGTGGTCGCCTTTTGCGGTTTCGTCGTAACCTCTGATGCAATCCTTGTTGCCTTGCCAAAGACTTTGGAGGTGCCGACTGAGGATGACATCGACCTTTGCAGGCTGCTTTACAGAACCTTCGTTCGATTCCTGCGACAAGACGTTCCGACGATCGAGAGCGGGTCGGCAGATATGCGCTATAACAAAGAGGATTTGGCGAATCTATCGACGTTTCAAATCTACGACGAGCTTCTTGACGACTGTGCGAGATTCGGGATTTATCGTAACCGCATAAAAACACAACGCCTTGGCCTGTCAGGTCGGCCCAACTGGAAAAAGACCCTCAAAAAGGTCATGCCGTACCACAACGGCAGAGGGGTGCCAATTTATCCATACTTCCATACTGAGCGCAGAGACCTGAGGCTTGAAGGGCTTGTTTCGGATATTCATAGATGGTGTGTATCCAACGCCGACCATGCGATCGGATGGCTGAAAAGCTCTGGTGGGGACACGGTGCTGTTTCCATCGATCGCTCACTCAAGGGGTAAAGCCCCATGCGATAGGAAGGCGGCGATCCACATACTCACTGCAGAGCTAAGGAAGTGCTATGAGCAAAGAAAGATTCGTCTGCTGAACCTTATGATCAAACTCCTCGATCAAACCGACACGGGGGTCAGCATTGAGCAGAAGCAGTTCGGCGTGCGCTACTTCTGGCCTGTGTGGGAGTCTATTTGTAAGGCATACCTGTCCGATCAATCCGAAGAGCATGGGAAAGCCTTACCGCAGCCGTCTTACAGAACGGGTGACGGCGTTCGATACAACCGGGGTCGCAATATCGGTCAAAGGCCGGACGTTGTTATCGGTAGTCCAGGCGATGCCCTCGCAGTGATCGATGCGAAGTATTATGACGTGCGTAAAGGCGTCCCTGGCTGGCAGGATATCGTCAAGCAGCTTTTCTATGCGGCCAGTTACAAGACCACAGGGTATGCATCGGAAGTCAGGAACGTATTGATGTTCCCTGAGCCGGAAAGCACATCCTTGCCTGATAAAATCGTTATGGATATTCCCGATGAAGTTCGAACCGGGGAACAGTTCGACGAAACTCGGTTCAACAGTCTGTTCCCCCCGATAGAGTGTCGATATTTGTCGATGACGAAAGCCATGAAGGCTTACGCCTGCAAGGCTCAGGGTGAGACTTTACGAGCCTGTCTGCTCGAAACCGAACTCGATAACAGAGTCGTTGGTGATGCCTGACCGTGCTGTCGATACGGACATCTTCTCACCGGAAAAACGCAGTGAAATCATGTCTCTCGTCAGACATGAAAGCACGAAGCCAGAGATATTGGTAAGAAAGCTTCTCCATCGTGCCGGATACAGATTCCGACTCCATAATCGAAAGCTTTCAAGCACACCAGGCATAGTACTCCCGAAGTACAAGGCGGTGGTTTTCGTGTACGGTTGCTTTTGGCATCACCACGAAGGTTGCAAAAAGGGGCCATCAATGGTCGTGAAGCTGTTGACGCCGTTGAAGATGGGCTTGCCAGTAACAATCCTTTCGCTCTGATTTTTATGGACATAATGATGCCTGCTTTAAATGGATTAGAGGCTGCTGAAACTATTCGCGGCTTGGAGAAGATGCACGAAGTCGCGCTGTGACGAAGCATCGATCATCATGGTCACAGCCATGTCCGACCCTAAAACCGTAGTCAAGGCATACAAAAAGTGCGGAGCTAGGGAATATAGTCAAACCCTACGTGTTTACTGACATCAAGGCCATGCTTGAAAAGCTGGAAATTACGGATAAATGCGGTATTATGTAGGGTTTGCACAAATCAATAATAATGGCAGGTTGCCGTCGTTTTTCTAAAGATTCCCCACATAAAAACAACTCGCCCTCAAAAAGAGTCGAGCGAGTAAATAAAAATGCTTCCTGATGGGTAGAAAAATTAGGATTCTTCGATCGTGCTTGCCAGCAGGTCACGAAGTTCGGACAGTTCGGGGGAACTGATTCCGGTCAGGCAGTAGGTCATCGTGTCACGAAGCGCATTGAAGATGTCTTCGGACAGGCACAGATCGGTCGGCTCCAAGGCCGCGGGTCCCTGGTCGATGATGACTTGGAGGCGATCCAACCGGATTACGCCTTCCTTAAACAGTCGTGATTGGGGAATGTAGAAAAACTGCCTGAACAAAAGGCATTCGATGTAGGGCATCATTTCTTTGATGAACCCTTCACCGTAATCGTCCCGACATACCTTATAGATCGGTGCCACGAACACCGAATCTTCCTGAAGGTGTTTTTTCCCTTTTTGCCTAAGCAATGGGGCTAATTCCGGGAAACAGTCCATTTTGTTTGCAACCACCACAACAGGCCGCTTCTTTGCCCGTTGAACCATCAACTCTTCGTTGGATCGCAGGTTAAGGTATTTGACGGGAAGGCTCCTGTCGCGTTGCTTGAAATCCCCGGCCCTATTGGCGTTTCTAAGTTCGAACTTGACGCTTTCATGTTCCTCGGGGGAAGAGCGTTCCACATCCAAAATCTGGGGAATGGCAGTGGGCATCGGAGTGGGTGCCCAACATAGTTGCCCAAGGCATATTTTCTTGGGATCGACGTTGCAAAAAAAAACGTTTCCCGGATAGAGGATCGTCAGGCTCATTGCATCTCGATGTGGGCTATACCATCAAAATCGGGAAGCGGCTCGGATCTGTCGAGGAACTGGACTAACTTTCGGTAGCTTTCCGTTTTGAATTTGCTGACACGTTCATTTTCGGCCACAAGTCGCTTCTGCCCGTCTTCGTACTTCTTGCCCATACGAGAAATCAGCCCCTTCGCCTTTTCAATTTCTTCCTTGGTCAGATTCCGTCTTTTGACAACCTTTGCGGGCTTGAACTTTTCAACCTTGGAGAAATCGAGAAGATCGCCTTTGTGGGCATCCTTCATAGGTTCGGTGTCGAAATACACATAATCCAGCAATTCTGCTGTATCGTCGCCAAATTGTCGTATTGCCCACTGAATTTTGGAAAGCACGATGAAATTCATGCTTTGTTCGATCTGCTCGGCATCGGGGTCGTAACACTTGAAAAGGTGGAATTCCTTCTCAATGTCATACTTGCTGTCGAAGGTCTTTTTATCGATATCGCCGTATTTCACGGCTTGGTCGATGGTGTTCATCGCCTCGGTACAATAAGGACCGTAATAGACGAATGCCCAAGGGAGTTTGGAAAATTTCTGGCCGACAATCTTCGCATAATAATAATCAAATAAATACATAAACTTCACCAGGCGATTTGTCGTCAAGGCGATGTCCTGTCTGGTTGCATACCAGGAAATATATTTGATCACGTCTGTGGTTGTCATGCCTTTCACCATATACCAAACTACCCTTGCGGATGTAACGAGTCAATGCCTCTTGGGAAAGAAGCAAAATGGGTGCCGGAAAAAATAGCCCATGTCAAACCGAACAGAATGCCCCCCTATATCTTGGCGCAAATTGGATTTGATATCTAACCGTCCCAAAAAGAAAAGATAAACTCTTCACCGGTATTTCAATCGGTTATCCAGACTTGTCCCACAGTTCACAAATTATCGGCTAACATCTCGCAATGGTTGACAAAAGTTGAAAAACATGCTGTATACTAGCCGTAATGCCCTCGAAAAACCACACGCACGAACAGCACTTCCTGCTGTCGGCGAAAGCCCGCAGCCTTTCCGTTCCGCAGATCGCGGAATGGGACGAGGAGACCGTCTTCAAGACCTTCCGCGAACTGCGGTGGCCGAAGACGGATGGAGAGCCGTATTGCCCAATCTGTGGAAGCGTGGATCACTATTTCATCAAGGGGCGGCGGCAGTGGCGGTGCAAGGATTGCGGACGCACCTATTCTGTGACCAGTGGAACCTGGCTGCATTCCTCCAACCTGCCCCTCAAGACCATCCTGATCGCTATCGTCCTGCTGGCGAATGCGGTCAAAGGGGTGTCCGCATCCCACCACCTGGATGGTCGGTACAAGACGGCGTACACCCTGTATCACAAGCTGCGGAGCGCACTTCTCAATACCTGGTATGACCAACCGGCCATGAAGGGCGAGATCCAGACCGATGGGGCATACGTCAATCCGTGCAAGCGGCCGGCCAACAGGGCCATGGACAGGCCCGATGGGGACCGGGAGTCCTCCATGCCCGAATCCTGTATTCTGGTCATCAGGCAGGCCGGGGAAAAAGGCAAAGGTGCGACCAGGACGCTCACGTATGTGATCGACAGGGAAAATGCCAAGGACATCCGGTATCAGTTTGAGATCATTATGACAATAACACTTCACACCCAATACTGGCGACACCTTCCCTTTCATCCCATTCTGCCCCAGTTTGGCCACTGTAGGCTGCTACCATGCTAAGTAAACCCTGTTATTCCTATTATTATTTTAAGGTTATAATGGACGGGGAAGATGCTGTATCGCCTAATGATTCGCTGGGTGGAAAGAGAAGGGTGAGAGGGTCAGCATCTGCCTCAAAGAAAACCGCATCACATTTCACAGGCAGAAAAATGGGGTGACGAGAACCCACCAAATCATGCCGCGCACACGCGCTGCCCTGATTGCCCGTCTCGCCCATCTGGAAAAGTACCGCCAAAAACATGGTGTGAAGGTCGTAGGCGAACACATCATCGGCAGGATGGACGGAAACCTGTTCAAGAGCATCCGTGGGGCATGGCGTGGACTGTGCAAAGACCATTCGTTCGAGAACCTGCTTACCACGATCACAGACACTCCTATTGCACCAATCTGCTGCTTTCCGGCGGTACCCTTATGCAGACGAGTGTTCTCATCGGGCATCAGGATTTGCGCATGACCAAGCGCTACAGCAACCTCGAAGGTGTCATGGACAGCCAGCCCCTTGAGCGCCTTGCTAAACGATACGCCAAGGTGAGCAACGACGAATAAGGCTGTCCGAAAAAGTGTCCGTCGGAAGCGACAGACACAAAGCGGACATATTCCTGAAATCAGCCATCAGGCACGAAAAAAGGGTTCCAAGTATTTACTTGAAACCCTTAACTTTCTTATGGTGGAGCTGGAGGGAATCGAACCCACGACCTCTTGAATTCCATTTATAGGTATATGGCGGCAAGACTTTACTATAAACACTTAAAATAACAAAGCT
>JBDRTM010000342.1:0-7777 GCA_043824065.1 Planctomycetota bacterium
TTCTCACGAATACCAGGGCAAATGTTCCTTCTGCGACATCGTTATCAGAAATACAGAAATAATCGGCAATAAATAGGGTAACACACTTTTGCCGTTAATGAACAGGTTGCTGCGAATCATTCTGGGAGCTACCTCGGTAGAGGTCCTTGTGTGAGAGTATTTGTGAAACGGCCCGGCTAACACTAAAGGTCTTTTCCAGCACGGTCCGGGCATTGTTGCCCATTTTCCGTCGAATATCGGCATCTGCGGCCAGCCGCTCAGCATAGGCACAAAGTTTATTGTGCTCTCCAGCCAAACAGACGAAACCGGCATTTGAATCTTCTATGAGTTGTTTCAAGTCATTGCCGGGATTGATGCATGCTAAAATCGGCATAGAAAAGTACATATACCCGAGCATCTTGCCCGGAAAATTATGGGTTTTCAACTGACGGTCTAAAGAAATCAATCCTATGTCAAACTGCGAGAGCATACCCAGATACTCCTCCTGGGCTACGGCTGGATGGATTGTGATATTGCTCATCTGTTTTTCTTTAATCATGGCTTTCAGACGCGGCACTTCACTGCCATCACCTACAAGAAGGAAATGTACGTTGGAGTATTCACGCATATTTTCAGCCAGGCGAATGATATTATCCATATCCTGAGCAACACCGATATTCCCACCGTAGAAAAAAACCACCTTGTCCTGCAGGCCCAGTTTCTGTCGGTCGTTTCGTCGGATGATCTTTTTTTCGTTAACCGTTGTCCAGTTATACAAAACCTCCAAATTGTACTTATCTGCAAGCCCCTGTTCTGAGAAATATTTCAGATTTTCCGGTGACTGGACTGCGATAATGTCGGCCGCTGCGTAATGCTGTCGCTCCTTTAGCCGAAAAAGCCGGCATATCAGCCCCTCCTTCATTTCACCAGTGTCGACAGCCCATTGAGGGAAGATGTCCCGCTGAATCAAGTAGGCCTTGCAGCTCCAAAGCTTTTTGAGTTTTTTAATCAGAGACGCAAAGAAGATACTTGGAGCGTACAATACAATTAAGTCACACCGGTTTGATTTAAGGAAAGCTTTGCCTGCTTTCCAAATAATCAATGACAATCTTATTTCATTTATAGCTCTGGTTATCCTTTGGGCCCCTTTGATCGGGTAGGTTCGAATCCTTAGAACTGTCAGACCTTGCTCTACAGTGACTTGGCTGGGCGCAGTCAAAGCATCATCAGGAGCCGTAATAATTACATCGTGCCCCTGATTGTGAAATTCCACCGCCAAGTCGTGAACCAGCTTTGCGGTGGAATTCTTATAGGGAAGGTAACAGTCAACAACGATTAATATCCTCATAGACAGCAATCTGTATTCAAGCAGCTCAGCTACACATGCTTATGCCAGACGGTTCGATTGACATAATCGGTGTAACTGATAATAATGCGAACAACTTTCCTGGAGACGTTTTCACTTTCGTAATCACTCACCAGTCGAAAGGCCCGTCCATTATGATCAAACTGTTTTGTCACGACTTCAATGGACTGCAAAACGCGCTCGCTCTTAAGCCCACACATAATAACGGCTCCCTCGTCCATTCCCTCCGGGCGTTCATGTGCCTGGCGGATAGTCACAGCGGGGAAATTCATTATTGAAGATTCCTCAGTAATTGTACCGCTGTCGCTGACGACACAAAAGGCATTGGTTTGAAGGCAAACGTAATCCAGAAAGCCCCAGGGCTTAAGAAAGCGTATTCGTTCGTCCAGCTCGCAAGAGGTTTGCGGCGATTCGAGGCGTTTGCGTGTTCTCGGGTGCGTGGAAACAATCACAGGCATATCGTAAGTCTCTGCAATTGTATTGAGAGAGTGCAGCAGATCGCCAAAATTGGTATCTGAATCGACGTTCTCCTCACGATGAGCGCTGACGACAAAATACTTGGTGGGGCGCAGCTTGAGCTGCTTCAGTATGTCCGAGGCTTCAATATCGGCTTTGTAATACTCCAGGATTTCCTTCATCGGAGAGCCGGTTTTTATAATTGTTTCAGGCCGGATCCCTTCGGCGAGCAGATACCTTCGAGCATGCTCGGTATATGGCAAATTGATGTCGCTGGTGTGATCAACGATTTTGCGGTTGATCTCTTCCGGCACCCTTTGATCGAAGCATCGGTTACCCGCCTCCATATGAAAAATTGGTATTTTTCTTCTTTTGGCCGAAATAGCAGAAAGACAACTATTGGTATCGCCCAACAGCAGCAGGGCATGGGGGTTTTCCCTGGCCATCACATCGTCTGACTTTGCTATTACGTTGCCAATCGTCTCAGCCGTAGTACTACCTGCAACCCCAAGAAAATAATCCGGCTCTTTTATTTTGAGCTGTTCGAAGAAAATCTGATTAAGCTCATAATCATGGTTTTGGCCTGTATGCACTAAGATATGCTGAACGTGGCACTGTAGCTCGGCAATGACCCTGCTAAGCTTTATGACCTCAGGCCGGGTGCCGACGATAGTCATAACTTTCATTTTCTTTGATGATCGGGTGTTTTTGCTCATCTCAACAACTCTTCTGCTTCAGCCAGTTCCGCTATGGGCCCGATCAGGTCGTGTTTGGCCATAAGCTCAATCGTGCCTTCCAGATCAAGAATATTATCTGCGCTGCTGAACTCGTTGTCCAAAGGACTTGGTTCTTCTCTATTTACATTTCTCAACTCAGGGAGCATAGGCAAGATTACGTAGTAATCTCCACGTTTTATGACATGATGGCATTCTTCCTCACTGACAAGAATCTCGTGCATTTTCTCGCCCGGTCTGATACCAATAATCTCAGTTTCGATCTTCCGTGAACCTATAAGGGCCTTAGCAATATTTTCAACTGTGGCCGAGTCTGCTATTGGAACATAGATTTCCCCTGCCTTGCCCTCTGAAATCACCGCAAAGACGGTATCAACCGCCTGGTCGATACTGAGAAGAAATCTTGTCATACTCGCATCTGTTATTGTAACAGCCCCCCCCGCTTTTATCTGCTCGTGAAAAAGTGGAATCACCGAGCCTCTTGATGCCAGGACATTTCCATACCGAACACAGTTGAATCTTGTCTTGAGGTTCAAAACGTTAGCTGATACGAAGATTCTCTCCTGAATCGCTTTGCTCATGCCCATAACGTTAACGGGCTTGCAGGCCTTATCTGTACTGATTCCCACTACAGTATCTACAGAATAGTCGTTTTCTCGTATTGCGCGAACAATATTCACCGGCCCCAGGCAGTTTGTCTGGAGCGCCTGTTCCGGAAAGTACTCACAAAGGGGCACCTGCTTGAGCGCCGCTGCGTTAATAATAATATCTGCGTCTTTAACCGCAGAGCAAACATCCGCATAATTTCGTACATTTCCAATACGAAACTCGAGCAGTTGTCTAAAATTGTTATAGATGACTTCATCGGTTGTCGCTTTCCTGTGCATATATGAGACCCGCATTGCCTGCTGCTTTGCTTCGTCCCTCGACATAACGATGACTTTGCCTGGCTTGCCCAGCTCGTCCGTGAGAATTCTGCGCACTAACACTTTACCAAGTGAACCCGTCCCTCCAATCACCAGAATAGTTTTACCTTCAAAAATCATTTAATGCTCCTTCGGAAATGTTGTTGGAGTTTGCCAGTTCTAATCGTGCTTTCTCATACTGTCATAATCTGTTGGGTCTTTAGACATCTGAGAAATCATTTCTTCCCAGCTCGGCGCGATATAACCGGTTGTCTGCACAAATCTATCCATGTTTAAACTGAGGTCACAGCAAAAATCCTCGTCCCGAGTGATATTCACATTTAATCCAAAGGTGTCCTTTATCAAACACAGCAGATTATACTTAGTGATAGGCTTGCTTGCAACCTGATAAACCCCACAGATATCCGGGTGGTCCTTTATAATCATCGCCATGATTTTTGCCATTTCAATGGTAGTAGAACCGGAATAAACCGCCTTTGCAAATCCCCTGACCGTCTTACCCTGCTGAGCCAGGAACCATTCAAGCAGTCCGTGAGTGGGTATGGTTAACTCCCGGCCAATGAAGGAGGTGCGCAGCGTCACGGCCGCTGTTTCTTCGGCGGTCGTCTCGCCCAGAAATTTGGACTTTCCATAAAGGTCACGGGCGTCAGAGAAATCATTTTCACAGTAACCGCCGCGAGTACCGTCAAAGACACAATCGGTACTGATTGTAATCAATCTTGTCCCAATCTCGGCACTAAGGGTCGCCAGCTTGTGAGGAAGATATGAGTTAATAGCAACTGACAGAAATGCATTATTCGCCTCCTTCAACTGCTTGACAATTCCAATACAATTGATAATGACATCAGGAGCTACGTTCCGAATTGTCTTTTCCAATTTCTCATTATCGAGCACATCCACGCTGCCAATCAGCGTCGCATTTCTGAAGATTTGGGGATACTTATCATAAAATCCTGCGTTTTTTTTAACGGTACCAACAACCTCATGTTCTGAGAGGCACTGACACAACTTATGCCCTAACATACCCCCGGCTCCCAAAACAAGCACTCTGCTCATAATCTCCGCATTTCCCGAAGTGTAATCATTTCGGTCCTTAACAGCCTGAACGGAATATGCCAAAATCCTTTACTGGTGTCCTGCCGCTGAACCGCCGTTGACCACAGAAAGGCTGTCCAGATTATTATTCAAATCCATCGCAGATCCTGCAGGATAAACAATATTTATTTGATTCCTCGGCCTACATGAACTCCGCTTCGGAAGACCTCTATTTCTTTTATCCCAGCATCCTTAAACCAACGATTCAACGATTTCAGTGTTTGAGGATGGTCGTGTTTGGGGCTGAGCATATCGAAAGTATCTAAAATAGACCACTCCCGCAATTGGCGTTGTGAAAGTGGGTATACTCCTTCGTAATTTACGACGGGGATGATATACTTCAATTTGCGACCAATCAATGGGATGCGTCCCAAAAGTAAACTGATCGGAAGAAGGAAATTGACGAGGTGCTGAACAATTGGAAAAAGACGTCCGGGTGAAAGCCGTTTGGTAATAAGACGCACCCAGTATTTCGGCCAAAGAAGATTGCGGAATAGCTTTGGGTAAATATCCACCGCCAGTTTTCCCATTGGCTTGAGCTGCACAGGTAAGATATTGAACGCTTCCTTCGGATTGGGTGTATGTTGTAACACTCCAAAACAGTAGACAAAATCGAACGTTTCCGGAGCGAACGGGAGGTGAAAGATATCAGCTTGGACCACTTCCAGGTTGGGATGATAAGGCATGTTTTCCCAGCAGGCCTCTACTGACCTTGAGAAGTCAACCGCAACAACTTTAGCTCCACAACTCAAGGCAATCTCCGTGAAGCGGCCCGCACCGCAGCCGACGTCCAGAACTAATTTACCTTCAAGCTCCTCGGGTTTCCAGCCAGAGTGTGCAAAAAAGCGATTTTTGGAAATTGGTAATCCCGAATGGCTATCAAGCTGCGTTTTCCTAAAAAGGTTCCACTGAAAACCGAAGCTGTCCAAATCGTGCTCGTTTGAAACGAACCGTGGTATGTTTTTGTTAACAGGATATCTGTGCTGACAGTTCTGGCATACCAGGATGCTGTTTTCTTCCTGGCCAAGTGTTTCAACGTAATCCTCCAAAAGAAGTTTTTCCTGGCAGTGTGGACATCTGATAATCTCAAGGAGTTCCTGCTTTATTTTTTCACCTTTCAACTATATTGAATTCCATAGTGTCTTCGCCACAATTCAAAGATTACCAGTGTAAACAATCGCTGGGAGTTCAAAAAGCCACGGCGCTGATAGTCTATCAATTGGCGAATGACGGTCTGGTCGAACAAATTGCTGTCGGCCTCCCGCAGCACCTGCTCGAAATAAGTACCCCAGCTCCCCTTGAACCATTGGTGCAAAGGCATGGTAAATCCCTGTTTGCGTTTCAGGTCTAATTGTTTAGGTAACAGGCTTTTTGCTAAACGGCATGGAAGGATTTTGCGTTCGCGTAGTCCCGCTCTGAAGTTATCCGGCACCTGTCGAAAGGCGAATTCAATAATTCTATGGTCCAGGTACGGCGAGCGAACCTCAAGTGAAGTCAGCATACTGGCCCGGTCCACTTTCACAAGGATGTCTTCCGGCAGGTACGTCAAGAAATCAACGGAAGTCGCCATTTGTAAAGGCGTGCCGGTTGAATCACAAAGGGCAGCTTTGTAGAATTCTGGAGAGAACTGCCCTAACTTTGCTTCTGACCAGACAGGGGCCAATAACCGCCGGCGCATCCCAGCGTCAAAGTATATGTTGACCTGAGCGATGCTATAGGGAAGTTCAGATAAGCATCCGAGGATATAGTTTCTCCCTTTGAGACCCGGCGGGAGGAGTTTGCCGGCCGCCCTGCACATCAGAGGTCGCAATGGACGTGGGGCAAAATACCTTAAGTATTTCTGCTGCTGCACCCAACAGTGATGGGGGTAACCGCCAAAGAGTTCGTCACCGCCATCTCCCCCCAGCGCAACTGTGGCATGTTGGCGAATCAGGCGTGATATAAGGTATGTCGGCACCATCGAGGAGTCGGCAATGGGTTCATCATACTGTTTTGCTAAATCCGAGAGCACCTCTATCGAAGTCGGTTCCGCTTCCAATTCAGTATGGTCTGTTCCGAAATGTGAAGCCACGAGGCGGGCATAGGGACCTTCATCGTATTTGTCATGTCCCGGGAAGGAAATAGTGAACGTCTTGACCGGTTTGGAAGCCACTTCAACAGCCATCGCGGTCACCAGGCTGGAATCAATCCCTCCACTGAGGAGAATTCCCACCGGCACATCCGCGATCAAACGTAAGCGAACCGAATCTCTGAGCAGCTCTTGAAACCGGCTGACTAATTCACCGACATCGGTGTTATTCGTTTGGGTATATGTGGGCAATCGCCAATATTGCCGAACCATCAGGTGGTCCATCTCTACATCATAAGTCATCATATGACCGGGAGGGAGCTTATGAATTCCCTTTAGAATGCACATTTCTCCGGGGATATAGCCATAAGCGAGGTAAAAGTTGAGTGCTTCAAGATCGAGCTCTCGTGGGAAAGTGGGGTCCGCCATCAGGGCCTTAAGTTCCGAGGCAAATGCGAACCTACCATTCGAGTGGTAATAAAACAGTGGTTTTTGGCCGGCCCGGTCCCTGGCAATAAATAATCGCTTTTTTGATTTGTCATATAGTGCGAAGGCAAACATTCCATTGAGCCTTTCGAGGCAGTTTTCGCCCCAGGCTTGATAGGCCTGTAGGATTATCTCGGTGTCACTGTTTGTTCGGAAGCGGAGGCCCATTGATATTAATTCCTCGCGCAATTGCTGGTAATTATATATCTCGCCGTTGAAAACTATGCAGAATTGTTCGTTGATATCTGTCATTGGCTGGTGGCCCGCCTGTGAGAGGTCGATGATTGACAGTCGCCGATGGGCCAAACCGACCCGGCCTTTGGGTTCAAACCAAAGGCCGGCATCATCCGGCCCTCGATGACACATAGTGTCCCGCATAATTGACAGGAGCTTAGTGTTGATTTTTAAATTTCGAGATGCTGTTCCAACAATGCCACACATTATAAAGGAATTCCATTATCCTTTTGAGACATAAACACTTATGAATGTTTGCCATAATCAGAAGTTTTAATTTGGTTTCAGGACAAGCGAGTATCTCAAGGCTTTCCAGTTGCCTTAGAAATTGTATCATTAGTCAGTTTTATGGGTTTCGCTGTTATAATATTATCAGAGTTTCGTATTCAATTGACTGTATGCTCGCCTAGTCCATTTGGGAAGATAGCCCCCC
>JBDRTM010000343.1:0-5553 GCA_043824065.1 Planctomycetota bacterium
CTAACCGGGCCATTGAAGCGATAGAGGCCGGGGCCGCCAAAATAAGACTGAATCCCGGCAATATAAAGAAACGAAAAGATATCCTGCGAATAATAGATGCCGCCAAAATGCACAGGGTCGCCATCCGCGTCGGCGTCAACGTAGCAAGTATCAGAAACCTCAAGAAACAATCTGTCCCAGCAGAAAAGCGTACCGCTTTGATGTTAAAGGAAATGAAGCAATACGTTCGGCTTTTTGAAAATCGCAACTTCACCCAAATAGTTCTCAGCGCAAAAAGCAGCGACCCCTTAAGAACCATTGAAATCAACCGCAGAATAGCTGCAACCTTCGACTATCCTATTCACCTCGGCCTGACTCACGCCGGTCTGTCCGAAGACGCCCGGATACCCTCAGCCGTTACTCTGGGTACTCTTCTTGCAGAAGGTATCGGCGATACCATCAGGGTAAGCGTTGCCGGTAACCCCGTCGAAGAAACAATAATCGCAAAACAGATACTAATCGCACTGGGCCTTTACCCCCGTTCGGGCCCGGAGTTGATAGTCTGCCCAACGTGCGCCCGCGCCGAAATCGATGTCGTCAAGTTGGCCCGCCGGGTTGAAAAAGCCATACGAGATATCGATAAACCGTTGCGTGTGGCTGTGATGGGCTGCATCGTCAACGGCCCGGGCGAAGCCGCCGACGCCGACATCGCCCTCTGTGCCGCAAAGAATAAGGCCTACATCTACCGCAACGGCCGAAGAATCTCAATAGTCACTGAGTCCAAAGCCATCCCGGCACTATTGAGAGAACTGCAAAAACTCGATGCTGGATGCTCGATACCGGATGCTCCCCTGCTTTCGCAGGGGCAAGCTTGTCCCCGTGAAAATGGAGAAGGGTCAAGAAAGGAGAATCAGTAACGCGAGAAACGAGAAACGAGAATCGAGTATCGAGGATGATCAAACGATTCTGTATCGTTGTCATCTTCAGTATCGCCTTTGCATATATCGAAGCCGCTGTGGTTGTCTATCTGCGAACAATCTTTCATCCCGATGGTTTCAGTTTCCCTCTGACTGATTTCGGGACCATACTGCAGCAGAACCCACTTCGATTAACTGAAATCGGCAGGGAGGCTGCTACAATAGTTTTAATCTTCACCGGCGTCTGGCTGTTCGGCCGAAACCGCCGGCAGCGCTTTGCTTATTTTTTGACCATCTTCGCAATCTGGGACATTTTCTACTACGTCTGGCTCAAAGTCCTTATCGACTGGCCCGCCTCAATTATGGACTGGGACATACTCTTCCTAATACCAGGAACCTGGGCCTCAGCAGTCCTTTACCCGGTCCTTATATCAATTACAATGCTCATATTTGCCGCAGCTATACTCTATAGAGACGCTCGCGGCAGACCCATAAAAGTAACACTGGCCGATTGGCTTGCCTTCTTTGTTGCTGCGATTATTGTGGTGGTCTCTTTTTACATCTCCGGCCGGCATGTCACCGAACCCGACTACAAGTCATACTTCTATTGGCCGCTGTTCGCTGCCGGGCTCTTATTAGCCATCGGGATGTTCCTGAAATGCCTCTTGAAGTCTAAACACAGACCATAAAAAACACACAGGACATTAAAAAGTACTTAAAGTGAGCTAAAGTGCCTAAATTATGGATATCAGGAGAACAGGAAATCAGGATACAGGTTATCAGCAGAACAGGATATCAGGAAAAATTAATGCTACTTTGCAAAAGCTATGTAACGCGAGCCTGATGTCCTGATAACCTGATGCCCACTACCTGATAGCCTGATACGCTGATAGCCTGAATCTTTAGCTTACTTTAGGCACTCCAAACTTTAGCTCACTTTAGGCACTTTTAGTTTTTGTTGTCCCTGGAGGTATGTGTTGCAGCCGGCCTTTTCTGTAGTCTGCGCCGAGCGTTTCCGTTTGTTTCCTGCACGAACCCCTCGAACTTGCCGAAAATCATCTTACCCGCCGAGGTTTGAAGCGAGCTGGTAATACTGATGAGCAATTGGCGCCCAATCTTGTTACGGGCACCCTCTACCACAACCATCGTCCCGTCGTCCAGATAACCGATGCCCTGCTCGACCTCTTCGCCGGCCTTTATTATCTTAACCTCCATCGTCTCACCGGGCAAAGCAACCACTTTCAGCGAATTAGCCAGGTCGTTTATATTCACCACATCAACTTCACGCACTTGTGCAACCTTGCTGAGGTTATAGTCGGTTGTTGCTAATCGCCCGTTACAGGCCCTGGTAAACATCACTAATTTCTGGTCAACACCCCTGACCTCCTCGACCTCCGCGATCATAGTGTCATCAATCTCCACTTCAATAACGGAGCTTGACTGCATCTTGTTGAGTATATCAAGTCCACGCCTGCCGCGGTTACGCTTGAGCTTGTCGGCCGAATCCGCTATAAGCTGAAGCTCATTGAGCACAAAACGTGGAACAACCAATGGAGCGTCGAACAGCTTACTCTGACACAAATCCGCAATTCGTCCGTCAATAATTGCCGACGTATCCAAAATCAAAGGCCGCATGCCCTTGGTCTGCTTGGCAAATTCCACGTAAGGAATCACAAAACGCACATCATCCTTGGTCCGCATCACGATACTGATAACAAGATAACATAGACTTATTCCCATCACCGATTTGATTGCCGTAAGGGCTATCGCAGTCAAACCAAGCCTATGAATTTCGTTTAGCAGATCCAGCACCTGCGCCAAGCCCCAGGTCAAAAATAGCCCCACCAAAAGACCAAAAAATACTCCTGCGAGAGCACCAAGTCTTTTTTTAGGCGTAAGAATGTCCACAAGAAAGACAGTTAATGCCAGTCCAAGACCACACCAAAGGATTGCATTAAAATTCGCTCTGCGTATCTCATCAGGTAAGTATTTAACTTCCCCATCCTCTGTTGTGTATTGTGAAATGGCATCTGAACTTATGTAGCCGACTAAAACCGCGACAATAACGATAATAAATATACCTCTAAAAATCAAAAGTAACATAGTTATAAACCTCCCAATTATGACATAATTTTGTTATTCTTATAAACCCCTGCTATTATATCCTGCTTACAAATCATTATCAATAATTACTTTATGTTCCAAAAACAATTTCTTTTGGTCTCCTGACCGAATCGCTGAAAGTCCCGACCCGCCTGGGAAACAATCGCAGCCCGCTGCCCAACCACCTATCGGCTATACATCGCAAGATACTTTCCCCCATTTCAGAAGAAAACCGGAATTACCCCCACAAATAATGAATTTGCTCTGTTGAAAACCTTTGCAAAATGTCATTGCGAGGCCCCCATCTTGCTTTCGCAAGAAAGCAGGGGGCCGTGGCAATCTCTTGCGCAACGGGCAGAAAAAGCCCCCTACCGTCTCGTGGCGGAATCAATTGTCCCCCAGCAAAGTCCTTTAGTTGCTTATTCTTCCGAAGCGAGACCAGTCCTTGGCCGGCCAATAGAGATAATCAGCTCTGCCTTTCACCGTCGCCAATGGAATCGGGCCGAAGTGTCTGCTGTCGTAAGAATTCATACGATTATCACCCAGAACAAAACAGTGATGCTCCGGGACTGTTATCTTTGCGAAATCAGATGATGTTGTGTCATGAGGGGGCCCGGCTAAGAAGATTTTGTATTTAGCATTACCATTGGTCTCTTCAAAAACATCTCCCTCTAACGGCTCGCCCTTGACTTCGACTCTTATGTTGTCCAGCGTTGACTGAGCAAGCACCTGTCGCTGAAGCTTTTCATCATTTACATAAAGTTGGCCATCTTTGATTTCCACCGTATCCCCGGCAATGGCTGCGACCCTCTTAATATAGTTTATTCGCCTGTTTTCGGGATTAACAAAAACTATAAGGTCGCCTCTTTTGGGATCACTGTGTTTATAGGCAATTTTGTTTGCAAGCAATCTGTCATTCGGATCTATCGTTGGATAGTTGGACGCCGACGGAACTCTGAATGCCTCAAGAAGATTCATTCTGATATTAAAAGCAATTTGAGTCGAACCGCCCGTACCCATCAGCACCAAAAGTACATACACATACCACCGGTTATAATCTTTGAGTGTGTAACTGTCGGCTGTGTGCCTCGCTGTGTACCAGGAATCAATAATTGCGACCAGCCATACCGCCGAAGATGCAAATAATGCTGCGATTATAACTGCGATCCGAACCGAATCATTGCTTACCGACAATCTCCCGAAAAGCACAGGAACGAATACACATATCAGAAATGCCAATACAAGGCCCTTTACGAATCTTCCACAGTATATATGTCCCAGCCCGGCCATAATCAACGAAAGCACCACTGCCGACCACGGCTGCCTTCGGTGTTTAGTATTTACTGCTGCTTCTGCCATTTCATATCTCCTTTGTTCAGCACGCCAAAAAGGCGTAAACCACAAACATAACTCTAACAAGACCTGTCACCGCACCTGCGGTAACCACTCCTGCTTTTACAAAACGGTGCGCCGATATTAGTTCAATCAGTCGATGACCATCGAACAACGGTTTTCTTTTCTCGCTCTCATACTGATATATCTGATTCATCAGCTCATCTGCGAAGTTCTCCCGAATGTCGATTTGACTTTTCCGTTCTTTCCAGGCTTTGTAAATCTCTTCACTTTTCATACCGTATCTCTTTCAGGGTCTTTGCCAGCTCCTTTTTTGCTCTGTTGATTCTTGACTTGACTGTTCCTATTCTTACTCCCTCAATCTGTGCAATATCTTCGTATGATAATTCCTCGAATTCAGCTAAGACAAATGCTCTTTTCTGGGCCGAAGGCAAAGCCTCCAGCCCGGCGTCTAACTCGTCAAAGAACTCCCTTTCGGCAAGCTCGTCCGATGGATTATGTCTGTCGCTGTTTTGGGGCAATTCACTCATCGAAAGCGGTCTTTTCTTTCTCAGCGCATTTATGCTTTTATTTCTGGCGATGGTAAACAGCCAAGTCGAAAAATTACCTCGTACCGGGTCAAAAGATGCCAGCTTCCTGTAGGCTGTAAAAAACACATCCTGTGCGATGTCCTCGCAGGATTCTCTGTTATTGATTATATTTCTTATCATCCTGGCAATCGGCCTTTCGTACCTTTCTACTATGAGTCTGAAGGATTCGATATCACCTTCCAGTATCTGACGTATAACCTGTGTTTCCTGAGTCATTACGCGTAATCCGATTTAGTACGAAGAACTTCTACTTTGTTATACAACTAAAAGCTGCTATAGTTCCACACAATTTTAACACCGATTTGGCCCTCGGGACGCCCGGAAAGGACCAATTTTCGCTAAATCTTTTCCTCACCTCAGAATAATCTTGACAAGCAGCAATACCGGGAGTAACATTATTGATACACCGAGCGACGAAAAGCTGCGTTGTGTTGACGCCGGATGTTAGCTTTTTAGTTGAGTCTTGTTGCATCTTGTGTAGGTTTTCGCAACAAACGTAATTCTATAGTGCTCTCGATTGAAAATTCCCGTTTGTGCGCGGGTAAGTAGCTTTACAATAATAGTTTATGATTTTACTCGCGGGAATTTACTACCCTGAAGGGTATACAATT
>JBDRTM010000344.1:0-5745 GCA_043824065.1 Planctomycetota bacterium
AGGCACTCCAAACTTACCTATGGCACGAGTTAGCTCACTTATTCTACTCACTACTCACCAGGTTATTGTTTTATGCCTTTGTCAGGTTAATCTTTCTATGTTGAGCTATAGACCTTGAGGAAAGAATCTGAGTATATTTGCTTGTTCATCAGCATTTCAGCGGTGGCTACTATGTTCATCAGGTCCTGGTCGAGGACATCGACGATAGCTGAGTCCAGGCCGCGAGAAATAGCCATAGCAAGGAATACTCGGTTGATCAGGCTTCTTTCCGATGCTCCCTGAGAAAGATTCGACAGGCCTATTGTCATATGCGGGGCCGGGTCTGACAGATATTGTATCTGGTCCATCGCAGATAAGATACTGCCGGGCTGGACCTGGGCGTTCGGCACCTTAACCGGCAAAACTATAGTGTCAATGAACAGCCGCTGGGTGTCAAATCCCTTTTCCATCGCCTTTGATACGATTTCTGCTGCTATGGCTACACGGGTATCGATATCCTGGGGGACACCGTTTTTGTCCATAGTAAGGGCGATAATGCTTGCTTTCGGGCCTGCCTGGTTTGCCATTTCTATGTATTTGTCGAATATTTCTTCGTCGCTTTTCTTGTTCAATGGTGTTGAGTTCAGCAAGACGCCGTTCTCGGCGTTAATGACCTTTAAGCCTGCTGCGATAACAGCCGGTTTCTGGGAATCGAGACACAAAGGTGTAGAGCAGGTTTCCTGGATGGCATCGACCAGCCACTGCATAGCACCTTCCTGGTCCGCAGCGGCGGTACCTATGTTTACATCCAGATATGCAGCACCTGCGTCGGTCTGCTTTTTAGCTAATTCCTGAATGACTTTCTTGTCTTTATCTGCGATAGCCTGCTTGACGTTGGTGAACATCCCATTGATTCGTTCTGCAATTAATATCATAGTAAATACCTTTCTTTTTTGTTTATGCGTGAATGCGTTGATGCGTAGATGAGTTCGCGCATTTACCCATCCACTCATTTACTCATTCACTTTTCCGTACCTGATTGATGAAGTTCTTGACGGTAGCGACGGCTCTGGGATGGCGCATTCGAATTATATCGACGCCGGCCTGAAGCAGGCAGGTGGCGGTGGCCGTTTCCCACATCGGGCCTCGGTCGCCGGAATCACCCCAGCCTGGTGCGTCTGTGAGCTTGGCCTCCTTGGCCCGCCAGGATTCGTAACCTACGTCACAGATGACCGGCATAGCCATCATTTTGTCACCGGTAAGGGCGGCGATGCGCTGCCGTTCCTGAATCGAATAGGCATACTCTATTCCATATCCCAATGCTCCGGTGGCCTGGAACGTTACTATTCGCTCTAACGGAAAGCCCATATCGGAAGCCAAGATATTGACCTGCTTGGCGATGTTGATGTCCAGAGGGGCCTGGGTGATGAGATAATGGCCGTCGGCCAAAGCGATAGCAGTTAAGGATTTGTAATTGTCCTCTGTAACGGTTCCGATGAGACATTTTTCGCCTTTTGCGGCACCGCTTACCTTGGGCATAACCTGGTTGTCTTTTTCGTCATTTCCACAGCTCCAGAGCACAAGAGGTACGCCGACTGCTTTTAACACTTCCTCGGTAACCTTGACGGCGTGAGCGGCGTCTTTATCCTTCTTGTCGGGGTGAATGCCGTCGAATTTTACACAAATTAAATCTGCCCCGAACTCTTCTACGCACTTTTTGGCCCAGTCGCCGGGGCTGTCGAGCACATCTTTATAAGTTTCGAGCAGGACGTCGGGCCAATCTTCGGGCTTGCTGTCCAGGACGTCCATAGCGATGACCGGTTTTTCACCGGCATCGGCTGCGGAGCCGCCATAGACAACGTTACGAGCTCCGCCCACGGTTACCGTTGAGGTTCGAGTGCCCCCATCGTCCTTGGTCGCCCCAAGTGTAAGGCGGTTTACTGAGCCGGTAAATCTTTCTGCAACTTCAGGAACTGGCATTTTAAGACCTCCCAAAACTATAAGATTATCTAATGCTCTTTATTGATTAAGGCGTTAATAGCGCTGATAAATTCTTCCGCACGAGCCAATCTCGTATATCTTGTTTTTCAATCTCCACCCAGTCGGCATAATCACTTTCAAGGCGGTTTTCGAACATTCGGGAATAGAATTTACCCATATCCGCAGAAATCAAGCCCGGTTTTACGAAATGCCGATTAAATAACGCAATTACACCGCTATGTTTGCTGCTGGAGAGATTCTGTGTTAGAAGAAGTGCTGTAACTGCATGGAAACAGGCATAATAAATTCGGTTGGCAGCGCCATAAGGATGCCCGGTTTGAAGCATTACTCTGGCTTCCTCCAAGGTTTCTTCAGCCCGGCTAAGCCTGTAACGGATTAAATCTTCTTGTCCCTTGGTCATGGTACCTGGATCCCTTCCTGTTGGATAACTTTGTAAAGAGGTGTAGCCTGTGAAATAGGCGAATTCCACGCTTTGTAACTTCGCACAATAGCAGTTATTACTAAATCTTTCATCAGGCCTATCTCATAAAGCGTGCCACGGACAGCTCTCTTTTTTGCTGGAGTAACGTCCTCGTTCAACAAAACAAGCAGATCTACATCTGATTCTGGACCAGCTTGCCCGCGTGCTTGAGAACCGTAGAGCACGATTGTGGCCGAAGGATAATTTGCACGTATTGCGTCACGGCAGTCAAGAAGGATCCGTTTGATATGCGGCCCTAATACCTTTTCTCTTTGAGCTAAATTGCGCATATGTTGGTCCTGAAATATGCAATTCCCGCTTGTTTCATGCATGCTTCAAATTTCTGGGAGTCAGTCATTTGGGAGCCCTCATTAAGGCTATAGAAATTATTAAGTTTTCTCAAAGTTTAGCTTCTTCTCGAATATTTTCCACGCCGCCGAGAAGGCGGGGCTGTCATTTGCAAGGTCAAAGACCGTCTTGGCCTGCATTGAGGCGTCGGAAACGGCCTTATCATAAGGTATATGTCCAAAAGTCTCAATAGCGTTTAGCGTATAGCGTATAGCGTTTAGTTTTTTTTCACTATCCGCTAAACGCTGTCCGCTGTCCGCTATTTTGTTCCATATAACGCCGATTTGCCTTACAACAATTGGCAATTGTTTTGCAAGGTCGAAAATCCTCCGGGCGGTAAGGGCGCCGATAGAAGTCGGTTCGGCTGCGATGCACAGCAGGTCAACATTATTGGTGGTTCGGCGGGACAGATGCTCCATTCCCGCCTCATTGTCAATAATCACAAACTGGTACTGTGAGCTTAATTCGTCCAGGAACTTTCGGAGCATATTATTTACCGCACAATAACAGGATGGCCCTTCCGGCCGACCCATAGTGAGCAAATCAAAGCCCTCGGCCTCGGTAATCGCCTGCTGGATTCCGTATTCAACTGAGCGTACCTTGTCCATACCGGCGTTACTTGGTGGTTTGGTGCGTGCATCTTCGCGGATGTCTGCGACGGTGGCGGCCGGCTGAACGCCTAACATTACGCCCAGACAGGAGTTCGGGTCAGCGTCCACTGCAAGCACAGCCTTTCTGTCGGCCTGGGCCAGCAGGAACCTGATAATCATAGCGGCTAAAGTCGTCTTGCCCGAGCCGCCTTTTCCGCTTATCGCAATTGTTGTCGTCATAGTAAGTGCCTAAAGTGTCTAAAGTGAGCTAAAGTGTCTAAAGTGACGGTTTTCCTTAACTTTAGTTCACTCATGAGCACTCCAAACCTTAGTTTATTTTTTTCCGATGGATGTAAAAATAGCGAGGAATTCTGTACATTCTTCATAATCGTTTTTTAATTTTTTCCAGGGTAGCCATTTTAACTTTGCAATTATTTCCAACCAGTATTGCGTTTCACTGGATTCACTTTAGGCACTTCACATTTCACACTTCACACTTGTAACCGATGGGAACAGCGATAAATCCGTATGCGGTAAGAAATTAGCTCTGGTAAATTCATCCATATATCCCGGATGGCTCATTAAATCAAAATATGTCATACTTTTGGCGATTTTTTCGGCAGCCTTGAGAGCTTTTCGGCTCAGCATTACGGTCTTGGCCCCTGCGATTGAGGTATTTCCCACAAATTGAATCTTCTCCAAGGGCACATCAGGTAACATTCCGATAGTAACGGCCTGGCGAACGTTCAGGAAGTTTCCGAATCCCCCGGCCAGATAAACCGCATCCAGGTCTTCGAGCTTTGTCTGGGTTGATTCCATAAGGACCCTGATGGCGGCGAAGACTCCCGCTTTGGAACGGACCAAATTATCGATGTCGGCCTGGGTGATTACTATTTCCTGGTGCTCGTTACCTGCCGGGGCTATTTGGAACTGCCAGCCCTCGTCACCTTCGGTTAATCTTGGCTGGCCGTTGGGGTTGAATCGCCCCGTTCGGTCTATGATGCCGTGGGTAAATAATTCGGCAAGGGTGTCCAGAAGACCTGAGCCGCAAATCCCGACCGGATGAGTATTGGCGATTATCTTCAGTTCGAAAGAGCCATCGTCGAGAATAGCCAGTTTTTCAATAGCGCCGGCACCGGCCCTCATGCCGTGCTTGACGCCGCTTCCTTCAAACGCTGGGCCTGCCGAGCTTGAGGCACAGACCAGCCAATCCCGATTACCGAGGACCACCTCACCGTTTGTTCCAATATCTGCGAAAAGTGAGATGCCTTTTTTGGTAAAGATTCGCGTGGTTAGAACACCTGCTACTATGTCACTGCCTACATAGGCGGCCACGCTGGGCAGGCAGTATAACAGACCTCGCTTGTTGATCTGGATGCCTGCTTCTGCGGCCCGGATTGGCGGCACAAAGCCGGCTGAGGCGATGTACGGTTCTCTGCGGATTCGTGTTGGATCCAGATTCAGCAAAAAGTGAATCATTGCGGTGTTGCCGGCAAATATTACCGTTGTTATCTTCTGTAAGTCGATTTTCTGCCTTGCTGCCAGTGTTACAATCAGATTGTTTACATCGTGCACGATGCGGTTTTGCATTTCGTCAAACGCATCGTTTTCTTCCGCGTAAATGATTCGGCGGATGTAGTCTTCGCCGAAATTTATCTGGCTGTTATAGGTGGCTTCCGTGTCTATTGTAACGGCCTTTGTCAGGTCGATAAGATGGGCCACGACGGTTGTGGTGCCAAGGTCAACGGCGACAGCAAAATTTCTTTGGCAGTGGTTGCCGGCTTCAACCTCGATAACCTCGGTGGTTTCGCCGCGGCGACCTATGGTTACGGTAGCCTTGTAGTCGCAACTTTGCAGCAATTTGGGTAGTTTTTGAAGGACACGGAAGCCGGTCTGCATTATAGGGGCGTTAATTTGTTCGCGTATAGCCAGATACAAACGTTCGTGGTCAGCCGTATGGTCATGGACGGTCGGGGGCGACATCTCGACGAAGATTTTCCGAACCAGAGGGTCGAATTTGAATATCCCCGCCCGCACTTCGCCGGCAAGCTCGCTGAATCTGCGGGTGTCCGTGTCCATAAGGATTTGACTTGTTTCCAAAGTATGAGACTTTGGAACAGTTATGGTCATATCGGAAAGGACTTTGCTCTGGCAGGCAAGAACGACATTTTCCCGGGTTTCGTCCGGTGTAAGTAAAGTTGTGGGCTTGCTTTGAAATTGTCCTTCATCAATTATTACTTTACATTTTCCGCAATATCCATCACCGCCGCAGATGCTGCTTAAATAAATGCCGGCTTTGTGGGCGGCCTCGAGCAGGACCGTCCCGACCGGCACTTTTATCTTAAGACCGCTTGGTTCAAAGCGGAC
>JBDRTM010000345.1:0-3657 GCA_043824065.1 Planctomycetota bacterium
AACGCTAAAGACGGCGGACAGCGTACAGCGGATAGCGTAGAGCGTACAGCGGATAGTAAAAGCCTAAACGCTAAACGCTATACGCTAAACGCTAAAAAAGCTAAACGCTATACGCTGAACGCTATATTGTTATTTGCAGTGATATTTGTGCATTCGTTAATCCTCTGCACAATCGCTTTTTGGCCGGTCGAGCAATTGACACACCTGACCTTCGTGGCCGCATTTGTTTTATGTGGTTTATGCGCCGGCAGCTATTTTCCGATAGCTGCCAGGCAGTTGGCTGATTCTGCCTTCGAGACCGGACGGGCCGGCAGCAAACTCGAAACTGCTGACCACATTGGCGCCTCAGTGGGAGGACTGCTGACCAGTCTCGCACTTGTTCCCTTACTCGGGGCACGGCTCACGCTGTTCGGATTTATTCTGCTCATTCTGGTAAATGTGCCACCTGCCTTGCTGAGAATATACAAGGCCGAACGAGTTTGTTCTTTTGATACAATCGCTTTTAGATTACGTAGGCTCGGCTATGTCTTATTCGGCGTTGGGGTATCTATTGTCTTTTGCTCTAACCTGCTCGCTGAGGCTGGCGCACGTCTAAGGCCTTCTCTGCCGCAGCATTCAGCATCCGCCCTCATAGGCGGACTTGCCGGCGAATTGCGCCTTGAGCAGCAATCAACGGTTCTTCGCGATAGTGCTCGCGAAATCAATTACTTCAGGGTTTCGGACGCCAACGATAAATTAACCGGGTATATCTTTAGCTCTGAGGACCTGGCGCCTGAGGTTCGTGGTTTTGGAGGCAAGATGAATCTCGCCATTTATGTGGACGACCCCGGCGGCAAATTGATTAACTTCCATATAATAAGGTCGAACGAAACACCGGCGTACCTGGAGCTTCTTAGTAAGTGGCGCAGCTCCTTAAATGAACGTCAGCTCTTCCAGCCTGGGCCTTTCGCTGATGTTCACGCAGTAACCGGTGCTACCATAAGCTCTGAAGCTATTCTCTCAGCACTTCAAACATCAGGCCACAGATTCGCCACGCAGATTCTTGGCCGAACTGTTGAAGCGGGACCCAAAGAAAAAACTCACCGGGCGGCATATCTGCCCGACAACCATGGCATATATTTGATTAGCGCTTTTGTTCTCGCCCTGATTGTAATCTACCGGGGAGGATTTTGGAGCAGATTGGCTGTGCTCTTGTTTAATCTTGTGCTTGGCGGTATCATTTTGAACACTCAGTATTCCAGTGAACAAATAGCAACCTTGCTGTCCGTGCATACGCCTGCTTTAAAATTAACGGGTGCATTTTTGCTGGTTATAGGAGTCCCGCTTTTGGTAATAATCTTCGGCAATATTTATTGCGGCTACATCTGCCCGTTTGGTGCTGCCCAGGAGCTGCTCGGCTACGTTTTGCCCGGAAGATTTAAACAGCCGATACAGGCTGAGGCAATGCGAAAGGCAAGATTTGTTAAATATGTTGTTCTTCTTGTTGTGATAATTGTGTTCTTTCTTTCCAGAAACCGAACGACTTTGGCAGCAGACCCACTCATTTCGATTTTCAATCCGACAACGCTGGGTTTTGATAGATACCCGCTGTTGGCGGGGCGATTTTCAATTTACGATTTTCAGTCGGCAATATTGTTGACAGTGGTAACAGTGCTGATAGGCTCGATTTTCTATGGACGCTTTTGGTGCCGGTATTTGTGTCCGGCAGGGGCCTTTCTGTCGTTACTCAACAATGTCGCAATACTAAAGCGGTACCTGCCGGCGAAAAGATTTGGTAGTTGTGAGTTTGGTCTTACCACCAAAGACAAAATGGACTGCATACATTGTGACAGGTGTCGTTTCGTCAGAAGACAGAAGGCAGACGTCAGAAGACAGAAGGCAGACGTCAGATGGCAGGGTTTCTGTCTTCTGTTTTCTGTCCTCTGTCTTCTCTTCTTTGTATCGGCTGTTTCTGTAAGCAGGTTCATGCAGGTCGTTCCTATGGGCCGCGATTATTCCGCTGCTTTAGCTCCTTCCGGGGGCCAATCCAGGGACGTCGATATGCAGCGCATTCGCACTTTGCTTGAGCAGAAAAGGCTTTCCGACCGAGAAGCAGAATTCTATAAGAAGGTCGAGTAAGGTCAGTTTGGTACTTCAACGGCAGAAATAATTGAATTTTTGAAAGGGAAAAATATGAGAACAAATATTTTTTACATAGCAATCTACAGCATATCCATAATCGCTCCCTCTGCTTATTCAAAAAATCTTCAGCATTTCTACGAAGACCGTCCCTATTTGCAGGATTTCGCAGAGAAAATCCCACTTTCCGAGAAACTGGCCGGTACGGAATTATCCGCGGTAGGCTCGGATAGAAACGGTCGCATCCTTGTTTTGTCAAACAAGGGACTGTTGCAAATTCATAGCGGAAAATTAGTGCCGGACCAACAACACAGACCTTTGCTGGATATGCAAATAAGGAGCATGGACACCTATCGTGACCAATTTGTCTATTTAACCGATAAGGTTGTCTTAAGTAACGCCTGGGCGGGGCAGTTTTATGTGCCCCACAAAATCCCTGATGTTGGATTATTTAAGATGGGAAGTAACTTTGATTTTCTGGTGACCGGAAAAGATATTTGCGCCTATTTTGAACGAGGTAAAAGCGTTGACAAATGGGAGATGTCTCAGAGATACATAAAACAGCTCTTTTTTGACCGGATGCGCGACCGATTTCTTCTTTTATCCAATCACCAGCTCGATTGTGTCTCGTCCCGTCCCGTCTTCGATGGGCGGGGCTCGCCGGGAAAAAAAGTTATAAAAGTTTTCGAAGCTAAAAATTTGAATTGTTTGGAATTGATAAGTGATAACACGGCTCTTATCATCGGCACTCAAGATGGATACATCGAATTAGATGCAAATTCCTTTCGTCAACAGTCATCTATACAAAAGGAATTGCCCTGCACTGACATACGTTGTGTGAAACAAATCGGTGAAAAAGTCTGGTTCGGAACGTCCAGAGGAGCTTTTGCCCTGCATAGGAATGGCCAGATTGATTATTATGCCTCGAAACGCTGGCTTGTGGATGATACAGTCGTCGATATATCAAAAGGGCCGAATAATTGTGTGCTGATACTCGGGCCAAATGGGCTCAGCATTATTCGCTTTAAAACGATGACCCTTCAGCAAAAGGCGGAGCATTTTGATGAGCTTACACGAAGGCGTCACGTGCGGTACGGTTTGAACAGCGCGCTTACTCTGTCCAAACCTGGTGATTTATCTACGGGAACACTCATCGACCAGGATAACGATGGCCTATGGACATCTATGTATCTGGCTGGAGAGCTTTTCCGTTATGCCGTTACTAAATCAGAAGACGCTCTGCAGAATTGTTATGAGTCCTTCGAGGCAATGGAACGTTTGACCTATATCAATCCGCTTGAAGGCTTTCCTTCCCGGTCCTTTGAACGCTCAGGTTATAAATTAGCGGACAAGTCACGATGGCGTCCCGCTGAGGACCGGACCTGGGACTGGAAGGCTACTACCAGCAGCGATGAGATTGTAGGCCACTTTTTCGTATACAGTATTTTCGCTGAAGTAATTCCCGACGAAAAATGGCGTAACCGGGCAATCACCCTGATGGACAGCATTATGGACCATATTATGCGAAATGATTGGTAC
>JBDRTM010000346.1:0-27440 GCA_043824065.1 Planctomycetota bacterium
TGCCGGAATTGGAATTTAGAGACAGGGCATATCCGTATCTGGCTGCAGAAGTTGATGGTGAAGATTATGAAACTCGCTTGGTCTCAGACATGGACAGGGTTGTCCAGACAGAGTTCAGCAAAGATTTTAAGGGTATTTTAACAAGAGCTATTATATCAACAACAGTAAAAGCCGTTGCCCAGTATGCCGTTGAGAAACAGGACTCTTCCGCTTCTTCGCTTGCCTCTCTGTTTGTCGCGGCATACAGTTTTGCGACAACGGCTGCGGATGTCAGGATATGGACGACTTTGCCGAAAGACTTTCAGATTGCCAGGTTTCCAAAGCCGAAAGATGGGAAATTAAAAATTACACCGCCTGGTTCGATTCCCTTTGAAATTGATATTCCTGGTTGTAATAATGCGATAGTGTATGTTAGAATAACAGCTAATCAGGCCAAGCCGGTTTTTGAGGTTATGACATTTTAATTAATGTTTTTTTGGAGTTTAGAAAATGAAGACAATCACAAATATACTGCTCGTAGCTCTCGCGTTCACATTCACAGCCTGTGATCAGCCGACTGAGAAAATTCATATAAGGGAAGGAATAGGAAGCGACGACCTTGCCAGTAATATCGTAACCCGCCCGGTAGCTTATGCCTTTAGTGCACTGATAGGCGAAGGTATAGAGATCGATGAGGCCATTCTCATGAACAACGATTCTGGGTTCCTTGAGCTTAATATCAACGGACACAACCGCTCATACAATACCAAGCGGTTCAGGTATAAAATTGAATGGCTCGATGCCAATGGTTTGATGATTCAAACCAAGACAAGCACATGGCTGCCGGGCTCGGCGACGGGTAAATCCTCATTTAGCCTTAAGGCTGTCGCGCCGAGAGTAGAAGCTGTGGATTTTAGAATGGACACTAAAAAGTGGGAGTAAATTATGAGAACAAAAATAATTATCACATTAGCCGGCCTTTTACTTGCAGGCTGTGCCACGGAAACTGTCAACATTGACGTTGTAAACGATGAGGGTAAAGCAGTTATGGCCCTGGATTACCGGGATTTTGCCCAGGCCGCCAGCGAAATGATTCAATCGATGATTGGTTCAGGCGCTCTTAAAAAGCCGGGCGGTGGAAGATATGTCATGACGACCGCCAGAATTACAAACGATACCATGCAGCGAATCGACACCGACCAGCTGATGGCAAAGATTGAAGAAGAGCTTTTGAACAGTGGACAGGTTGTAATGACCTCAGCAGTAGGAGGCGGGGGCGCTCCGGACGAAATGATTTACGAGATGAGAGATATCAGAGACTCAGCAACGGGAGACGAATTCAAACAGGAAACCCTTGCGGGCAAAAAAACATTAATTGCACCTGAGCTAAGCGTCTCCGGCAAAATTCTCCAGAGAAACATTCGTTACGGTAATAACCGCCAGCAGGTTGAATATTATTTCCAGCTCAGAATAACAGACTTAACAACCGGCCTGGGTTTATGGCAGAAAGAAAGTATTATCGGCAAACGAGGAAGTAATAAGTCCGTAGCGTGGTAACAGTATAATTTTTTCTTGTCTTGTTCAATATAAAGTGGGGTTAAAAATGAAAAAGATATACATTCTTCTGCTTGTGGTGGTATTGGTCTGCCCTAAGGGGTTTTCCGCTGCTAAAACTATAGTTCGCCAAACAAAAGGTCAGGGCATAACCAGAGAGCAGGCGATCCAAAAGGCATTGTATCAGGCCGTCGCTCAGGCCAAAGGTATTGCAGTCAGCTCGGGAAGGTACGAATTCGGCTTCCAGTCCGCCGGGGTGGGCATTGACACACAAGACACGGGCAAAACTATCGAATTTGACTCCGTATCTGTCCAGGCGGGCGGTTCCACCCGGTTAACTGATATTGCAGGCTGGGTCAAATCTTACGAAATTATTGATGAACAAAAAATCGATGATAGAACCTACGAGGTTACAATTAAAGCCTGGGTTTACGACTACGAAGACCCTGAACAAACCAACAGGCTCAAGCTGGCGATAATGCCGATCCAAACACTATATGACTCCTATCGGTTCGGCAGCTTTGTTCCTTCGGCGGTTGAAATGTCTCTTAAGCTCTCCCAGCAACTAAGCGTAGGCCTTTCAGGGACAAATAAATTCGCTGTTTTAGACAGGGAGTATATCGCTGAATTTGCCCAAAACAGAAATATTCTTATCTCCGACGATTCGCCCATTGAGGAAAAGGCCCGACTGGGCCAAGTTCTGGGTGCCGATTATATGATTGTAGGGACCATATCAAACGCAAGACTCCAGATAAAAGAGAAAACATCCAGAGCTATCGGCCGTCCAATCAGAGAGTACGAGGTTGATTACGTTTTTGACTATCGCCTGATAGTTGCCCCTACAAGACAGGTCAAATTGGCCGACACCGTTAATATTGCCCTTGAAAAAGACCAGGTCAGAGCGCTCGTGAAAAGATGGAGGCCTGATGACCTGGATTACAGGGAAATAGTTGATAACCTTACAATCAAAGTCGCCAACCAGGTTGTCGGTAATATTATCGACAGACTCTATCCGATACGCATCGCAAGCAAAAATATAGAAGGGCAGGTTATTATCAACCAGGGCGGTAAAAGAATCTCGATAGGTTCTGTATTGGAAGTCTTGATTCAGGGCAAAGAAATAATTGACTTTGATACGAAAGAATCATTAGGCCGAACGGAAAACCTTATCGCAACAATCAAGATTGAAAAAGTAACGCCGACAATCTCATACGCCAGGCTTATAAAAGGCGACTTCGAGAAGATTTCCGAAGGCTTGATTTGCCGATTAAAAAAGGTTGAATTTAAAGAGCTAAAAGGTGCTAAGAGCAGTATCAAGAGAACTCCTCAAGGTGGAGTAAAACTGCCCTTTGACTAATATGGTATGTAAGCAACTGTCTCCTGATGAGCGCAAATAAATTTTTATAATTATTATAAAACCTTTGTTAATCGTCTTTCGGGCTGTTTTTTCTAATCTCTTCGAAAAAAGGTGTTCTTTTTTGTTCTACCGATTCGGCGGCATAAAAATACATCGCGGCCGACCAGCTCTGCCAGTCCTGTCCCTGAGGCGTGCCGTCTTGGGCCCGTATCCATTCGTTAAAGCCGAATTCCACGTCAGCTTTACGGGCCGGTCGGACAAGCTCGGTTAGAGCAAGAAGCTTTTTCTCAGCAAGGGCATATCTTTTAGCAGCCACCAGAGCTGCTATATAAAAGCCGCAAATGAAAGGCCAAATCCCGCCATTATGATATTCTCCGGGCTGGTTGTACTTTTCATTACGCGGTATCCAATCGGGGTCATTCGGCCTGACGTATGGAAAGAAATTCGGCGGCAGATCAACCGCCAGGTCTTCGTTTTCCCTTAAAGCCTCGGACTCCTTTTCTATCCACAATACCAGTTTCCTTGCTCTGGAAGGTGATGCTATGCCGGAGAGGATGACCAGGCTGTTGCCCAAAAGGTCAAAACGCTCACTTCGGTACACTTTGTACGACCACATAGCATAATACGGTTTGTATCTGAGAACTAAACCTTCATGAACATGTCGGTGCTGTCTTTCACCCTTGACGGTAAAACTCTCCATAGACTGCTTAACCTTTACAGCCCGCTCGTATTGGCCAAAAAGGCAAAGATAAGTATAGACGATAGTGTTAACAAACAGCCCATATCCCAAAACCCACTGTTCGTCACGCCAGTCACTGGTGGGTAGTTGCGCCACGAGATATCGGTCTGTAGGACTTTGATATCTCATCCAGCCCAAAGCCTTCTGAACGGCGTGCTCAAGAAAATCATCCTCCTTCATGACCTTTCGGTAAATTCCGACAGCCATAAGAAACAGCGGGGTTGTGTCGCTCGAACCTCTGTCCTGGGGGTCATGAACCAAAGATGGAATATGCCCCAATTCGGATTGATTCTTTGCCAGTGTTTCCAGAACCCTTCGCAGTGATTTAAGTAATCTTTTGTTCTGCGTAGTCAATACGCCAAGCGAGCATATCATCAAATCCCTGGTGTACGGCTCAGGATATCCCCACCCGGCGGTTCTGGGCAAATTCCGATAAGCGCCATGGTTGTTATGGAGCAGTACCTGCAGAGCTGCTTCTTTGGCTTTACTGACCAACGCTTGTTGCTGTTTATTCATATTATGATATACCTAAACGCTTTGAAATAATTTTGACAAATCTCTTGGCTATCACTCGATAGTCAAAGTTCTCTACTACACGTTTCCTTCCTTCCTTTCCCATTCTTTCTCTTAAAGCGGCATCCTGCATCAAATCCATAAGGTAATTAGCAATGTCATGAACACTTGCACGGTAATCTACTATCCTTGGTTTTTTGAAGACATACTTGTGAGCTGCTTCGTAGCCGGATTCGTCTCCAAGCATTGCCTCCCGAAGCCGAATCTCCTGGGCTACGCCCGCAAGAAAAGCGGTTTTGCCGTGTACCAAAGTATCCAGCATCCCCATCGCCTTTATTCCTACTACCGGCTTTTCGCATGCGTTGGCCTCGATTTGAATCATCCCGAAACCTTCGAGGCGTGACGGCGCTGCATAAATATCACAGGCAGCTAAAAGATACGGCATAAAGTTTCTCGAAACCCTGCTTGCCGTATAAACGACATTTTTGTCTATTCCCAAATGTGTGGCGAGCTGTAAGTCCGCCAGATTTTGCTGTTCTGTTCGAGGCTGAGGCCAGACCTTGCAGACATATTTCCAATCCGGTGCCTTGATATCATTTATCGCCAGGGCTTGCATAACCTCCTGAGCACCTTTGGAGGCGGCGTCTCCTCCGATAGTCATAATCATTATCTGGTCATTGGCTACCCCTAATGCATCGCGAACCGCGACTACTTTAGGGTCGGTTTTCGCTCGAGGTATAAAAGAGTCCGTATCGCACCCAACGTGTAGCACTTCGATATTCTTCCCGTTGAGACCATCCCGCATATAAACCTTTTTTACCCAGTTAGATGTTACAAGTATTAACGGTAAACCCTCGAGAATCTCACGATAGTTTGCCATATAACCATCAGCTACAAGCCATGGCACCGCCGTGATTCCATATCTTTGGGGATGGAGAACCAAATGAGGTGTATGCCCCCAGTAGCCAATGCCTATAACAACATCAGGCGCAAACCATCTATAGTACCACTCTTTTTCCTGGGCCGACTCAAAGTTTACAGAGTGTACCTCAATCCCCATCTCTTCCAGCCCTCTGTGCAGCAAATGCCCCTGAGTTGCGAGGCCTGCAGGTGAGGGCGGGTAATCATAAAGCAGTAAAACTTTCATTTTCCAGCTCCTTTCTCCATATTTAACAGGCGGCTTTAAGGCGCCAGAACGCCTCTTCTTTCGGGGTTGTCTTAGCCTCAAAGCTGTCTTTACTAAAGCCGTAAATCCTGGTTATAATATCATACTTTTCCCGCCAAATCTCATCATTTAGGCCAACCAATAAGTCAGCATTCTTAATTGCACGGGGAAGATATTTGCGATTGCCATCTTCATAAGCAAATGTCCATAGTTCGTCGGCAGACAACCTATCACTGTTCCATAATGCCAAAACCGCCTTTGCCGTCTCCTCGTGTCTTAGATGTCTGGTATATTCACCGGCCGTACTGTGTGTAATAATAAAATCAAACCTGTCCGAAGGCAGCAGCTCCATTATCGTTTTTTGAACTTCGCTGCTATCCAGCGGGGTTTGCTCAGGGCCGTCGTCAAGGTCGCCCATAATACCACCGGCTCCGAGCCTTTCAAGGGCTTTGAAAAACTTAGGAGCACGATCCGGGTCACTTTTTCTACAGAGTGTTGCGACAGTCCATTCAGCCTCGGGATGCATCAATATTAGACCGCCGGCCCATAATGTCTCATCGTCGGGATGTGCTACGATAACAGCACACTTGTTGTTCTCTCTTATAAAACCGGAACCCTTGGGGTCTGTTATTCTTTTCATACTCTAATCTGTATCTTCACAATTAAGGACCTTCAAGAACAAAATCGACCAACTCATTAAAATTGGCTGTTGCAAGGCAAAGACGTGAGTCAGCGGCTCCATAATACATAAAAACTTTATTATCCCTCTTCAACCAGCCGCAGGGAAACACAACGTCATCGACATTACCTTCGCGCTCATAATGAGCTTTGGGGCCAAAAATCCATTCGTCGGTACGTCGAATGACCTTGGCAGGATTTTCCAGGTCCAGCAGCGCAAGCCCTAATCTATATATCGATCCGGAAGCGGTTGTTCTCACGCCGTGATACAGAATAAGCCAGCCCTCTTTCGTCTGCATAGGCGGTGCACATAAACCTATCTTATTGGCATCCCACCACCCTCCCTCTCTAGCTTGTATTATCTCCTGATGCTCGCCCCAGTGTTTAAGGTTAGGCGAAAAGGATAGCCATATATGAGCACCGAGCAGAGCGGACTTAGGGACCGGCCGATGCAGCATTGCCCAAAGGCCCTTGAACTTAACGGGAAAAAGAGCGGCATCTTTGTCCTCAGGAGGCATCACCGGTCCCAGGCGCTCGAAAGACTTGAAATCACTGGTCATAGCCAGAGATACAAGCGGCCCGACTTTTGAATAGGCGGTATAACAAATAGCCCACTTATTCATTTCCTCAAGGCGGGTTATGCGTGGGTCTTCTATTCCCCAAAGCTCCTCAGGATACTTTTGGGGTTCAGGTTTTAAGGAAGGCTCCTTGTTTATTTGCCAGTTATTAATTCCGTCATCACTTCGCGCCAGAGTCAAATGTGACATACCTCTAAAATCTTCAACACGGGCAAGTAATATTGTTTTTCCATCGACCTCTGCTGCAGCCGCATTAAAAACAGAATTTGCCTTGTATGGCCAGTCGCTCACCGATAGAATAGGATTACCTGGATGTCTTTTGAAAAGCTCATAAATTGAATTTTGCTTCATAATTTTGCCTCTTTCAGGGACCCCGCAAGGCGGGAACCCACAGCTTTATTTTTCATTCGCCTTTTCGTTCTGTTGAAAAGTTTGGGCTCGCCGTGCCGCGCTCGTCCGCCGAGTCGAGCTCGTCGCGACTGGTCGCAGCAGGAATGTTATTTTAGCGAATCTCTCGCCAATAAAAACCCGCCACTTTTCTTGCGGGCAAGATAACCAATAACTTAATCTTACCGATTACGACTTTGAAAAGCCTGTTGTTCGCCGCTTGGGAAAAATCCCTGCAGCTTAAAATCGGTCAGTTTGAGTAAGAACGAAATCAATCAACCCATTATTATCGGCTTTAGAAAGCAAAAGACGTGAATCAACGGCATTATAATACATAAAAATTTTATTTTCTTTACCCAGTTGCCGATAGAAAAGCCTCGATGTTTTCTGTCGAGACATCAGGAGGCATTCCCCCGCCGCAGGACAGGATAATCCGACTCTTGTCGCTTACCGATTCGAGTGCAGCTTTGACGCTGTTGCGCACATCTTCGGGTGTACCTGAAGCAAGGACGTCGCGTGTGGGGATGTTTCCGAGCAAAGTAAGTCCCGATTTATCGGGATTCGTAAGCTCCTTCATTTGGGCCAGGGTGTGCTGGAAGCTGAAGTTGAAAAGATTCACGCCAATTTGAGGAAGATACGGTGCGCATATCAGTCCGGGGGCGTCGTTGTGGAAGAATTTCACCGTAACGTCAAGCGACTGGAAAATGCGCCTCAGATATGGCAGCGCTGATTCTTTGAAATCTTCCTCTCCTAAGAAGCCTACAATGTCATCGAGGATGAATATGCCATCGATGGAAGGGAACATCCTGGCTTGAAGCTCGAGCCAGTCGATAATGAAATCCGTTACAATTTCGAGCAATTTGCGTGTTTCGTCGGGGTTGGTTCGGATGGCCATAAGGAATTCGGTGCTGCCGGCCAGGAAGGAGGCCACATTCAACGGCCCGCGTGAGACTGCAAATCTGATGGAGTGCCCTGCGTGCTCGATTCGGCCCTGGTAATGTTTGAGGCGATTGAGGACAAGTGGCAGCAGGCCGTCCGTTTTCGGGTTCGGCTTGCAGAGCGAATGGACATCCTGAATATCGGTAATGATTTTATCTGCATAGGGCAGCTCGTTTTTCGGCCAGGAGCATTTCGCGCCGAAGGCGGACGGCTCGGTGCACATGCCAAACTCGGCCCAGAATCCGGGCAAAAACATAATATCCGGGAACTGTTTGACGGCCTTGAGATTGGCCTCGAACCACATCTGTTCGCTGGAAAAATAATCGAGCGTAGAAATCCCCGCCCAGCCCGGAAGCCAGGGACTATCGATAATGAATCCCACCGGCACCGGCTCAACCAATTCGCCGTTTATAACAGCGAGCAGCTTGTCCCATTGCTTGGATGTCATGCTGTCTTGTGCTTTGGACGGACGAAATGCACGACAATGCAGAGAACGATAAAGCCGACGAGCAGTCCGATTCCTTTCCACTGCAGCTTCGACCAGAGGCTCCAGACGCTTCCGAATGATGCGGCACCGGCTGCCAGTGCCATAAGGACATTCCAGAGGATGCGTTTGGCCCCGATAGGCATATTTTCGCCGAGGAAGCTCTTCTGGTTCATAAGCAGGAAGAACGCAAAGTATGCAATCGGCAGCAGAACCATTGCAAAGATGGATGTCGGCACCGCAATATACGGAGCGGCGTCTTTCCAGAAGAACGGTCCAAGCGCTCCAACCGAGACCATCAGACTGCCGATTCTCTGGGTCCAGCCCCTCGGTGGTCTGCCCAATAGCTCGCAGAAACAAAGCCCGTTAATTGTCATCAGCATTGTGGCGGCGCTCATGGCCATACCCATGACACCCAAGCCAAAAACATATTGAGCAATTACCGGACCGGTCAGCGGTGCGAGCGTGTCGGCCAGGTTGAAGGCATCGCGATTGACCAGGATAGCCGCCATCCTCTTGTCAGCCCAGGGCAGGGCTTCCGATTGTTCCTGAACCTGTTCGGGCGTGAGTTTGGCGAATTCCTCTTCGCCAATTTGGAATTTAAGTCTGTTGGTAAGAATGCCCTTGTAGAAACCGACGAGGTTTTTGGCGGGCTCAGCGGTTATTTCACCACCCGGCTCGGCAGCGACGAAACCCTCTGCCGGCTGACCATGAAACTGGCTGCTCGAAGCAATGACCACGCAGCCGGTCGCCAGGATAAAGGGAATGAATAATCCCGTTGACAGATCAAAGATAGCAAGACCGCGGAAGTATTTGTCCCAACCTTTGCGGAGCATCGAGTACGGCAGCAGAAAAGTCATATTGATACCTACTGCCGTTGCCGCGGCGCTGATCATAACGTCACGCTGCTTACCCACAATCATGTTGGTCCAGAAAGGCTGGAACTGATCCGCCACCTTTTGTATGTGCGGCATTATTATGTCGGTCGGTTTCATGAACAGGCTCAAATCGGGGATAAGACCGCCGAGAATTTCACTCCAGCGAATCTTTCCTTCGATGCTGAGCTTGATGACGACGCCGAGGAAGCATAGTACTATCATACTGACGATTGTCTTAATCAGGATTTCGAATATCTTCGTACCCTTGCCGCCGGCACCGTAGGTCATAGTGAAGGTGAGACAGATTGCGAGAAAGATTGCACCGGCGATTAGTTTGCTGGGTATTTCCGGCATGGCTTCCGTTCCGAGAATTCCGGGCAGGATGTTCTGTCGCAATGCCACGGTCCCCAGGGCAAACTGAGGAAGCGACCATACGAGATTTGCCATCATCGAGGCAATGAGCCAGCCCCAGCCTAATACCGGGCTAACATGGTTGTTAATCGCGCGCAACGGGCGCTCTCCGGCCGAGAGTGTTACATATGCGATGGCGCCCATCATAATAATACCCAAGATCATCGCCAGCGGTTGGAGCCACATAAAACTAAAGCCGACCAGCACGCCCAGGTAAAGGCTCGATGACAGCGAGCCACCGCCCAGGGTTATGCCGCTCTGCAGCCAGCCGGGACCCGATAACTTGAGATATGTCTTAAAAATAGCTCCCTTACCTTTCTTCTGCGCATCCAATATAAGTTGGCGGTCCTTTTCGATGCGCGGATTCATGTGCATCACTGGTTGCTCCTGACTCTGTGGAGGACTTTGGGGGCCTTGTTCTGTTTCATTTGGCGACATATTTTTACTCTCCTGTATTAAACGTTTCTTAGGTTATCAGAATACCAGGTTATCAGGTAGTGGGTATCAGGTTACCAGAATATAAGGTTAACTTTGTTTTTTCCAGGTATCCTGATTTTCTGATATTCTACACCCAGGTTTCCTGATGGCCTGATTTCCTTTGTTTCTACTGCTACTCTGCGAACTATACTCTGCGAAGCGCTACGCATAGCAGAGGTAGCTCGCTACGTAGCACGAGCGATGTTCTTAGACAGAATGTATTCTTTTGTTTTTAAGACAATTTGCGGGTCCGTTTCAAACGGCAGACATCCCGTACCAATACAAACCTTCTCTCTATTGTTGGCCAGTTCCAATACTCTGTCAACTTCCTTTTCGAGAACACCAAAATTTTTTGCCTGCACCCCCGCTGCTTCGTTTTGCGAAGCAAACGGCGGGGGTTGCGCAGGCACAGGTGATGTCATTGGTCTCGGGTCCATATTGATTCTGACCGTCACGTTAGGATGCGCTCGCATTTTGTCCATAAACATTTTCTGGTCTGTTCCAGCCGGGCAACAGACATATCCGGTTCCCGTTTCCAGAATTGAGTCAAGAATTGGGGCGGTGTTACCACCGATAATGCAAGGAACGGGATGGCCGACGATTGCTGATGTCTCTTCCATAATCATTTTGAGAGCACCAAGCTCGATGTCCCTGAAGTTCTCTGGAGACAGCAGCGGTGGTACCGCTGCTGATTCAAAAAAGGCAATCCCGATTTTATCGGGAAACCCTCGGCGAACGACTTCTTTGCAAAACTCGACCTGCCCGGCCACAAGATGGCTTAGAGTCCGGGCAACCAGGTCGGGGCTGGTCATAATCTCGCACAACAGGCTCTCAAATCCCATTAGATTTGTTGCTAATGAGAAAGGACCACACAAAGGTATTCTAACATCCGCCTGGGGACATTCATCGGCAACGCGCCCGGCAGCTTCTATAACCATCGGAATGCGACCGTCAGTTTTGGGATTAAACGGCTCCAGAGTCATCAGCTCTTTTGCCGTGGAATAGGGATGCCTGGAAATGGCAGGAACACCGGTTCCGGACGGCCTGTCAACGGTTGCGCCGTACGCCTCGGCTTCCAGGTTATAAATGTCTATGCCAACCACGACAGGGCGATGATTGTAGAGACGAAACGCTTCAATGTGAGCTTTTGATAACAGTTGGCCGTTTCGCGACACTTCCCAGGGGGTTTTGCCAATCAATCCGGCAGCGTGTTCATATACCGAAGGACAGAACTGCACGCGCGTTGATTCCTTTCCTAATTGATTTACGGTTTTATTCTGCGTTCAATCTCCCGAATAACTGCGGAGTTGTCCAAATCCCCGTCGCCTGCATCGATCGCCTTTTCCAGGACATCTAAGTGCACCCTCGACAGTGGCAGTTCCTGGCCGGCCTTTTCTGCGTATTTGAGGATAATCGAGACGTCCTTGTGGTGCTGCCGAAGTCTTGCCTGGGTGGTGAAATCACCGTCTAACATCTTTTTGCCCTTGACGTCCATAGCCGCTGAATAGGCGGGTGTAACTTTGAGCAGCTCAAGAAAGCCCCTCGCGTCGAGGCCTAATTTGCTCGCAAAGACAAGCCCCTCAGCTAAAGTTAGGCGGTTCAGTCCGAGAATAAGATTGCTGGCGAGCTTGGCCTTAGAGCCGCCACCCGATTCACCGACGTAAAATACCTTCTCGCCCAGCGCGTCGAAAATATCTTTGCACTCCTCGAATGCTGTCTTATCGCCCCCCACCATAAAGACTATCTCTTTGTCCCTGACCTGTTGGCTGGAGCCGGAAAAAGGGGCGTCCAGGAAATAGATGCCTTGCTTGGCGAGGCGTTGTGCCAGCGCCGCCGTTTCATCAGGCTCGCCGGTGGTCGTATCAATGATATATTTAGGAAGTGTTTTCGCTTCCAGAATACCGGCGGGCGTGGCATGGGCTTCCAGCCCATGAAAACACGGCCAAGATGGCCGTGCCACAACCTGCAGAACAACCTCCGTGTCCGGCAGCGAAAGGACAACGCGCTCGACCTGCTCGGCAACCTTCGCCGGACTGCCCAGAGCTTTTCCGCCCAACTGTTCAAGGCGCTCACACTTTGTTGAATCGATATCGAAGCCGACAACGTCGAACTGCTCGGCAAGCAGACGCTCTGCCATCGCCGTACCGACGAGGCCAAGGCCGACAAGTCCAATCTTAGCTGTCATACTTCTGCTCTTTCTCTTTATTTGGTATCTGTTGCGGAAAACTAAAACCGACGATGTCACCCCTGCCCCTGCTTCCGCAGGGGTAAACTTGTCCCCGCGAAAGCGGGGAGCAGGGGTCCAGAGCGAAAAACTGGATTCCCGCTTTCGCGAGAATGACAAATACTGTTTCTGCAACAGTAACTATTTAAGTATTGCCAACATCACCAGGATACAGGCTAAGCAGATTCCTAATGTAACCGCAAAACCCACCCAGGACTGGCGTGAGGGCTTGACGACGAACAGCCCGCCGGCGGTGAGCCATCGCCTCGATGGCGGGACGGCCTCATCCAGCGGTAATTCGAGTTTCTCCTCCCGGCCGATAGGGACATAAATCTTCGTGAAGAATTTCTCTATCGTTTCACGGCTCGGCGGCTTTGTTACAAGGCTGCCTATTACACCGGCGAGCACGCCAACCACTATCGGCACGCCAATTGTAACGTCCCGGCTGCAGTCGAGAACATAACGGCTGACCAGGAACGTGCTTGAAGCCAGAATCGTGCTGGAAAACATTCCCGTTGCGTTCATTCGCCGCCAGAGAATACCCATGGCGGTGGAAATACCCACGAGACTGAGGATATTGAAATAATCGAGGATTGCTTTGATGAGGTTGCTGCGCATCAGAATCGCGGCCCCAAGTGCCAAAAAGGCGATGACAACACCTACGATACGGGTTGCGCGCACCAACTGCTTTTCGTCGGCCTTGGGATTAAAGTAAACGCGATAGATATTTTGAGAGAACAGCCCTGCAACTGTCACCTGGACGGCGTCGCCGGAGGACATTGCCGCCGCCATTACGCAGGCGAGCATCACGCCTTGAAGCTCGGGCCTTAGTAACCCGCGAATCGAATCACCAAAGGCAGCGTCTTTATGGATTGCCAAACCTTCGTTGATCAGGTACGCCAGCCAGCACAAGCCAAGCACGCACCAGCCTATCGTGCAGACACGCTTGAGGATGTTGCCGTAGGTGAAGCCGACCCGCCCTTCCCATTCGGTCCGCCCGGCCGCACAGACGCTCATCAAGTGCGGAAACGCCAGCGCCGTCAGCGGCGCGTTGATAGACAGTAAAAGCACCGTCAGCAAACTAAATTCTTTTGGGTCAAACAAGCTCAGGTAATTGCCGCCTTGTGCCCCTAATGTCGCTCGCATCCCGGCCAGGCCGTCCACCCGGCCGAGTGCGACAGGAATGGCAATGAACGACAGGGCTATTATCATTAAACCCTGAATCATATCGGTGCGGATTGCCGCGATTATCCCGCCCCAATAACTGTAGATTATGAACACGGCTGTAGTAACAAATAAGATGCCGAAGAACCAAATCTCGCTTTCCTCCGTCAGCGCCTTGCCCATCACGCCCTGAACGGTGCGGGTTGTTGCCAGCAGAACACCTCCCAAAAAGACGATCATACCTACCGCCGCGACGATAATGTACAGCACACTGGCCGACCTGCCGAAACGCTCCTGGAAGAAGTCGGCCATCGTCAGGCACCGCATCCGCCGAATTATCGGCGCGATAATCCAGTAGAAGGGCGTCCCGAACAGCCACATCCACGAGACCCAGATACCGGAAGCCCCGCTTACAACACCCTGGCTCATCACTCCCGCCACGTTGCCCGGATGAGTGCCGGCGCCGAAGGCGTGCATTACCATCATCAGCCAGCCGAACCGGCGATTGCCTAACAGGTAACCTTCCTGGTTGTGAATGCCCCGCTTGCTCCACCAGCCCATCAGGAGCATTCCGGCAAAGTATAATACGAGCACAATCCAAATCGCGTAGTGTAACCCAAGAAACTCCATAGTGCCGTTTCCAATAAATAAGTTTAACTTTTTGATTCGCCTTCGGCGAAGCTATTGAAATAGATTCCTCCGCTTCGGCACGACAAAGCCGTGCCTTCGGTCGGAATGACAGTACATGACAGTACATATAGAATGTTACACTAACTTTTTAGAAACGGCAATAGCTACTCCTTATGCTCGATACTCAATACTCGATACTCGATGAGCATCGGGTATTCAGTATCAAATTTAAAACGTTTTAATGGGGACTTCGGTCCCTGTTTTTTCAGCCGAGACGTATGCGCTGTAAATAGTCGAGATGCAGTCGGCGGCCAGGTTGCTGTTACTTTCCAGCGGCTCGCCGTATGCGATGGTCCTATAGAAGGCCTCGGTTTCCTGCGGGTAACCTGTGAACCAGTCCTCATCGGGCGATGGGTTCGACCAGCCTTGTTTTGTGCCGGTCTTTTCCACGACGTAAATATCCTCGAAATACGCATCCACCGGGTTGTAAGTTTTCATTACTGTGTTCGGGTTGATGTTGCAGATAGTCCGGTGGTTGTTCGCTGCGACTTCGAGCCAGTTGTGGATGCCGCCTAAAACAATATCAGAGGCGAAGATGTCGGCGATAGTGCCGTCTTCAAAGACGATGTGCATCAAAGAAAAGTCATCGATATCGTGGTAGTCGCAGCGGATATGGCCTTTGTCCTCGAAGTTTTCCAGCCGGGTCAGAGCGGCTGTGCGGGCGGATACCGCTTTGGGACGAATCGGTTTGCCGTTACGAGCATTTCCTTCCACTCGTTTTAGATAAAGCGCTGCTGTCAGCGGGTGACATCCCTTGCCTATCATAACTCCGCCTCCGGAGAACTTCCAATAGGCATAGGTCGCGGCGTGGGAGCCGGAGTGTGCCTCTTCGCCGTGGAGCCAGAGTATCTGGGCGCCGGTTTTCTCTATAATTTCGCGTTCCTTTTGAATCGAAGGTGCATAAATCCAGTTCTCGGCGTATAGTATCCGTCCTTTGCTTTTGGATTCTGCTTCGAGCATCCGCTCGATGCTCGCAATGGAGTGGTCAAGTGCATTTTGCTTAGGGAAGCTATCGCCGTTGAAATCCTCCGAGCCGTCGCCGAAGTAGCCGGTGAGTGGTTTTTCCACGATGGCGAACTTGTCCCGCTCAAGGGCAGCAACCGCAATGGATTCATGAGCCACCGGCGGAGTGCAGACGTGAATGACATCCACTTTATCAATAAGCTCTTCCAGGCTGTCATAAGCACGAATGCCTCGCTTGTCCGCATACGATTTTGCCTGTTCGGCGTCAGTTGCGAAAACGCCTTCGACCTCAATGTTGGTGTCGTGGACTTTTTTCAGGCATTCAAAATGAAACGTCGCGGCGAAACCGGCGCCGATAATGCCGGTGCGAATGGTTTTCTTTTTCATCTAAAGTTTCCTTTCCGGAAAATTTGAGATTCAAAATTCAGAACCTGGTAGTTTCCTGGCGTTGGTGTTTGTGAATATCGCCTAATGACAGAGCACCGCGAGGTCCGATTCGGCTGCCGAAAATCTTTATACCGCCCAATCGGCCCCGGAATTGTCGGTCCTTGCCGTGCTGCTGTATGCTTTCGTTATAGTTGCCGATGGTAAGCGTGCCGCTGTCTTTGCCCGTAGCGCCGCGGCTATAACTGGTCGTTCTGTCAAGCTGGGCGGGTGTATCGGCATCGCCGAAGTACCAGCGGACATTGTCCTTTGCCCTGGTTCCGTCGTAGGTTACGGCAAAGAAAGTCCACCGACCGATGCGAAGTTTCTTTGGTGAGCTGTCGTTGCTGACGCGGTCAGGCCATTCGTTTACAGCAAGCCGCAGCCGTCCATCCCGCAGACAGACCAGGTCAAATCCTGAACGATTATAGTTCAAATTGAACACGATACGATTTCCGCCGCTTCCCGTCTTTAAGCTGGAAGGGTTTGCCCAGCCCAAAATTGTAAAAGACCGCAATCCTTCCAATGCCTTGATAGGTTTGTTACCGACGGAAATCCATTTCCATGGCTCACCGTCCCCGAAGTTATAGGCCCCGTCTTTGGCCCGGATGATTTTGCCGTGAAGTTTTGTGTGTGGACTATCGCCATCTTTAAATCCGACTCGCACAATAGGCGAGCCGGTTGCCCGGTCAGCGGCGATAAGTAAAGCAGTGCTGGCAGAGAGTCCGTTGTCGTCAGTAACGGTCAGCATTGCAGTATAGAGACCCGGCTCTTTGTAAACGTGCACCGGATTTGGCTCGGACGAAGATGTTCCATCTCCGAATTCCCAGCGAAGCCGATATTTGGTTGGTGTCGCCTGCACTCGCGTAACCGCAGGTGCGAGCGAGAATTGCACTTTAAGGGGAGCAGTACCTTCTGTTGGATTGACAGATGCCTTTACATCAGGCCGCTTTTTCTCGCCGGAAGTGTAAACGGATAAACGGAGCAGGTAGTTGGCCTTGGGCGGGGTAAAGCTGAATCGACCGGGTGCGGCATTTCCCATCGGGGTGATGGTCATATTCCAGGTGTCGATGCCGTCAACCTTGTACGGTCTCGGGCCCGGAAGCTCTAAGGTCATCGCTGTCGGCGTGGTAAAGTATATGAAATAAAGCTCGCCGGCTTTTGAAAGCAGATAGCTGCCGGAGGGAAGCTCGCGAGGTTCCATCTGGGCAAACGGCGTCGGCTCCATTATCTTTTTCAGGAAAGTAATCCTGGCCGGACTTTGCCCATGCAGCACGCCACCCTTTGACCACCAGAGAATATCTTTGGGGTGTTTGTAAGTTTCGCCGTGTCCGACATAACAGCCTTCGATGGTTCCCAGCCAAAATCTATGGGTCAATTCCTGGGCGGTAATTTTGCCCCAGCCCTGCGGAATGTTCCCTTCATATTTGCATTCATCAAATACAATCGGTTTGTTGTATTTGTTTCGCCATTCTATGCCTCTGGCAAGGTCCGAGCTTTGGATGCTGGCGTGGGCAACCCAGGGCTTATTGTGATCGTAGAAGCCGCGACAGTTATGGATACCGCGAAGACGCTGGTATGGGTCGTACTTTTGGACGATTTGGAAGAAGCGGTCCCAGTCTGCCATAGTCTTTGACTTCATCAAATCGTATTCATTAGCGAAGGACCACCACACGTTGCGATAGGCTGCCAGCCGGGCGACGATGTAACGCAGGTAACGGTCGTCGGTCTCGGAGCCCATGTTGGCATAGCCCCAGCGGTCGTATGGATGGAAAAGAATAAGGTCGGCCTCGATTCCCAAGTCGCGCAAATCGGCGACGCGTTTTTCAAAATGCCGAAAGAATTCAGGATTGAAACGGCTGTAGTCCCAGTCTTTTAATGGTTTTCCCTCAAACGGATAGAACTCAGGCTCGTTTTTGTTGTAAGAATAGCTTTTGGGAAAGACGCACATTCGCATCTTATTAAACGGTGCATCTTTGAGCGTGGCCAGAGTTTGTTCCTCCATCGCATTTCCCTGATGCGCCCAGGCATAGCAGGTAGTGCCGATTTGAAAATAAGGAGTACCGTCGGCGTATGCAAAGTGCCAGGTCTTGTGCACGCGAACAGGGCCGTGATTGCCCGGCGATGGCTCTACGCAGGTGAATTGGCCCGTTTTGGCGTTAAGCTCTCTGCGGTTACTTTTTGTGACGTACGTCCACTTGCCCAAAGCGTCCGGCATAAAGCGGATGCGATACACACCGTTTCCGTCGTAGAACCCTTCCGGTTTAAAAACTTGGCCGCGCTGCTTAAACTCAGCGCTCAATTTTACATCAATAAATGGATTACCGCCTTCAGGCCCCTTTAGCGCCAGCTCGAAAATCCCCCAATGCTCGATGATGTTGGAATTGGATTCTCCTTCTGCTGTTGTCGTGGCGGCAAGCAGTGCTAAAAATGTGAGAAACAGAAATTTAAACCGCCCAAGGCGGACTCGATTTAGGCGCATTTTCATATTATTCCTCCCTTCTAAACCTGCGGTTCAGCCCTTTTGCCCCCGCTGCTGCGTTTGCGAAGCAGTGGGGGCAGCGGGGCGTTGCCTACTGAGCCATTAAGTCAAATGGCGAGATGTAATCGCTGTGTTTGTCTCTGGCTTCATTCAGACGTTTTCGTGTTGCCACCAGTGTGTCATAAACTATCTGCGGACTATTAAGCACGTTTTCTCTATGGTACTTTTCAACACGTTCAATTTTGGCCAGATTCTCAGGTACCCGGATAGTGAACTGCTTGACATAATCATCTTTTGTATATTTCTTGTCAAGAACCTGTTTAAACAGTTTGACCAGATCGTCATAAAGAGGAATCTGACCTGTCGGACAGCTAACCGTATCCACATCGCCGTGAACACGCAATTCCATCCATTTAACCCAGACATGCTTATCACGGACGCCATTGACAAACTTGCCTTTTTTGTCCCTCAGGAAATAATTCACACCAAATACGAAAGGCGGCTTTTTAATACCATTTGCAAAGTCAATATTATTCTGAATATATTTACCCAGAGGAATCGCCAGGAAGTCCTGAATACTCATCAGGTTGATTTCCATCACTCCTTCCGTGCCGATAATCGCAAAGGTTGTCTCGGTCTCAAGCGAAGCACCATATAACACTATGCCATGAGCCCAGTCGAAGCTTTGCTGAACCGGTACAGATGCCTTGCTGTCACGGCCACCGTACATTAGCCCTCCCAGGACAACGCCATCGGGATTGTCCAGCTCAGGGTCGCAATTAGCCAGCGCCTTCAAAGCCACCGTATATCTTGCGTTCTTATGAGCCAGCGGGATATCATTTCCTTTGGCATCTTTCTTTCCTTTGAACCATTCACCCGAAAAGTTGACACCCTTGTCCGGCGTATCTTCTCCCATTCCCAGCCAGTAAGGCTTTTTATCCGTAACCAGGATGTTCGAGATAATCACCTCGCCGGGACTATGCAGCACATCCCATATTGCAGGGTCATTCTGGGCATTGACGTTTTGGATAATGCCAAAGATTCCTGCTTCGGCGTTTACCGCTCGAAACTCGCCGTTAATCTTCCTGAAGTACGCAATGTCATCGCCCATTATAGTTTCACCCGGCAGCATCGCCGTTGAGGTCTTGCCGCAGGCGCTGGGAAAAGCGCCGGCCAGATAGGTCTTGCGTCCTCCGGGGCCGTAAACCCCTGATATGAACATGTGCTCAGCCAGCCAGCCCTCGCGGTCAGCCTGGCGAATCGTAAGCCTTAAAGCCAGCTTCTTAAGCCCCATAGTATTGCCGCCATACTGCGTATTAACGCTATAAATCGTGTCTTTTGTGTAATCCATATAGACACGCTTATTTTCCACATCAACGCTGACCATTTGTTCGTTCATTTGGCCTGCTGAATGCAGAAAACAGAACACGTTATCACCCTTTCCAATCTTGCAAAACTGCTCATAAGCACTTCGATAAAGCAAATCCTCGCTGTGCGCCACATACCACGAATCTGTCGCCTGTACGCACGGAATACTGAATGTCGAGCCGGTCGTCCCTAACGAGAGAAACCGAAGAATCATCGTCCTGCCTTTCATGGAATCTTTAAGCAGACCGCGTACCTCGGAAAGTCCTTCTTCCCGTTCAATCTGATTCAAGGCCTTGCTCAATGTTTCAGACTTCGGCACCAGATACTTGGTAACTTCCCTGTCGCGGCCCTGGTCGTAGTATCCGTCGAAGTGATAAGTATGTCCCGGCGTTTCAAGCGGGCTCTCTTCCCCGCTCTTGACTGCCATATCGCGAACGTACTTAACGTCTTTGGCAGAATCCGTACAGACAAAAACCGTCTGGGGGCTTGTCAGCTCTGTCGCATCTGCAACAAATTCATGTATCTTCACATTATCAACAGCCATAAGCCTTTTGTATTGTTCAGCCGACATCTTTTCTTTCAATAATTCGTTCACATTATTCATTTATAACTATTACCTCCTAAATACTTTAATTGAGCTCAGAAAACCAGGGGATTGTAACCCTGGGGCTGAGCCACGTCAACTTGTTTGATCTTAAATCACCTCGTCCGAGAGTCTTAACTCGGCGAGGGCCCATGATCAATGATGAGTTAAAGCACTTTTCCGAGCATATCTTGGCCTCCTTTTCCATTACCTGATTTTTGGGATTGCTGTCCGTCCTGTAACCAGCTCTTAGCACCCTATGTTATCCGTGAGCTTGTAGCGGTATTCCGTTATCAGCAAGTAGTTTCAGAACCTGGCCTGTTTGTTCCGGCGGACAGTTGAACTGCACCGCCCAATCTGAAGGCGGTAACCTACCACTTAACGCCTCGTATATTCCAACCGGGCGAGGTTCACACTCCAACCAGCCGCCAGAGACTTCATACACTTCTATCCCTGCCTCCCGTAGTACTTGTGCTACATACCCCATGCTCTGAGGTGTATGTCCCAAGTCGGGCCTCCACCAGAGGGCACAGGCAACCCCAAGATCAAGCACAAATTCCGTCTCCATTCGCTTTGAGTTCCGTGCTCGTATCTCGGACAGGTAAAAAGACGTAATTCTTTCAGCAGCCTCCATAATCCTCCCAACTATCTCAGTATCTTCAGGCAGTTCGGGCAAATGTTTGTTGCCGTGGCCGGTAAGGACGTAAATACCGCGTGCGCCAACGTTTTTGGCTAACTGAATATCGTGTGGATGATCTCCTACGGTAAAGGACTTGCTGAGGTCAATGCCGTAGATACCTCCGGCCTTTCTCAAGAAGTAGGGTTTTGGTTTTATGCAGCGGCAGTTATCCGAACGCCGATGTGGACAAGTATAGACGTCCTGAACTTCGATCCCTCTGTCAAAAAGCGCAGAGACAATACCACGGTTAACGCGGTTAGCCTCCCGCCGGGTAATCCTGCCCTCGGCGATGCCTCTCTGATTGGTAACGATGAATAGGTGAAAATGCTCCTGTAGCTTTCGTAGTGCCTCGAAGGTCTCTGGGAAAAAAACCACATCAGACGGGTCTTTCAGATGCCCAACGTCTTCAACAATTGTGCCGTCCCTGTCTAAGAACACTGCGGCATTCGTATTATGGCTTATAGTCGCCTTCTTCTGTACTGGGCCCACTTTTAGCTTTGATCTTTCGGCTAACATCTCTCACCTTAGCTGGGGCAGGTTCTTGCAAAAAGCCTCTTCAATCCATGCTGTCATTTCCTCGTCGGAAATCGCAGATACTCTATCGGCTTTGTATTCGGCATCAATCCTGTCTTTTATCCTCACAACACGTGGGTCGTGTTTGGCTATCTCTATCTGGTATCTTGTCTCGATGTAGTGTTTCACGCCGGCTGCTCCCGTCTTGTCTGTGATCGCCACACCTACCGGGCGATTAAGTAGCTTCTTCGTATCGAAACAGTTGTAGATTTCCTCGTTTTTCAACAGACCGTCTGCGTGTATTCCAGCACGGGTAACATTGAAGTCCTTTCCAACAAGCGGATAATTATTCGGTATATTAAATCCCAGGTCGCTCTTTGTATACTCAGCAAGTTCGCTTATTGCCGCGTAATTGACACCCTTGGTCATGCCCTTTAGCTGAGCATGTTCGACAACCATCGCTTCCAGCGGAGTATTACCAGTTCGTTCACCAAATCCGAATATAGTACTATTAACTGCGCTGCAGCCGAATAGCCATGCCGTCGCAGCGTTTACCTGACCCTTATGCAGGTCGTTATGACCATGCCATTCCAGCCACTCGCAGGGGAAGCCGACCTGGCGAAGTCCGTGCACCGACTTTGGAACGCTGCGCGGCAACGAAACTCCAGACCACGGAAGTCCAAAACCAAGCGTGTCGCAAAGACGGATCTTAACTGGCATCCCATACTCCTCTGAGAGCCCCAGCAATCGGCTGGCGAAAGGCAGGACAAAACCTTCGTAGTCGGCCCGTGTGACATCCTCAAAGTGGCAGCGAGGAATGATATTATCGTCAAGCGCTGCCTTTGCGATATCCAGGTAGCTCTGCACGGCCTGGGCACGGGTCTTTCGAAGCTTTAAGAATATGTGATAGTCGCTGGCCGAAGTCAGAATACCGGTCTCGGCCAATCCCATTTGCGAAACCAGCTTGAAATCAGCCTCAACAGCTCGAATCCAGCCAGTTATTTCGGGGAACTGATAACCACGCGATTTACACAATTCCACCGCCTTTCTGTCACGATCAGAATACAAGAAGAACTCGCATTGGCGAATAAGGCCCGTATCTCCGCCTATCTCATGCAGGAGATCGTATATACGAAGGATCTGCTCCGGCATGTACGGAGGACGGGCCTGTTGACCGTCACGAAACGTTGTGTCGGTTATCCAGATGTGCTCCGGAACGTCATATGCGACGCTCACCTCGTCAAATATTACGCGAGGGAATTCGGTGTACGGAAAGACATCCCTGTACAACTCGGGCCTTTCTGGGTCAACAAGTTTTAAGCGTTTCTCAGACATCTTTTTCCTCGACATCTCCATTACAGGTCAACATTTCTTGCGCACATTTGAACATCAATTCAAAGAGTGTTGGGATGTCAGTCTTTTCAACACAAGAAAACGCGATGCGAATATCGCTTTGTCCGGTGGCAATTACTCCGATGCCGTATTCCTCCAATAGCCGGACTCTGAACTGCTCAGCATCGATTCCATTTAGCCTCAGACACATGAAATACCCGGAGTTAAACGGATATGGCGTCCAGACCTCGGAGAAGCGCGATTCACTAAGGGTCTTCTTGACGGCCGCGGCCCGTGCCTTCAACACGTCGTACTTTTGACGCTTCTGTTCCTGGTAGTCCGGATCTTGCATGGCATTCAGGATGATCGACTGTGAGTGGTGCGGGCAGTTCGAGATATCGCCACGGATCGCACCGGCGGTCTTCTTCTCGAGCGCATCGTACACTTCAACGTTTCCGGTAACAGTTGCAAATGTTATGAATCCGACACGAAAACCCCAGACGTAGTGTTCTTTTGTTGCACCATCAAGCTTTATTGCAAGCAGTCTTTCGTGTTGATCGGCCAAATAGGCAAAGACGGATTCCTTACAGACGTTGTCTTCATAGAACAGACCAAAGTAAGCATCGTCACACACTGCTAAAACGTTGCATCCCTGTTCAGCAATTTCGATAAGCACATCACGAATAGCCATAGCTTCAGATTCGGTAACGGAATAGCCAGTAGGATTATTCGGAAAATTCAATATCACAATAAGCTTGCCTGAAGAAGTGTATTCCAAGGCACAATGGCAGAGACTATCGACGTTAAATCCATTGTTCTGAGAAAAGAACTTGTAACGTGCTATGTTGGCGCCATGCCTTACTCCGAAAATCATGTTGTAGTTTCCCCAAGCCTGGTCAGGCAAGAGGACTACGTCGTCACTATTGACAAATAAGTCTGCTGCCAAACTCAGCCCATGTGTGATGCCGCTGGTCACAATTGGCTGGCTTATACTCTTGCCCTTCAAGGTAGGATTTTTGCGAAGTATTTCTTCCCGCCATTTGTGACGCAATTCAGGCTTGCCGGCGGCTGGAGCATAGGGCAATAATTCGTTGGGAAGGTGGTCTGAAAACTGCTTCATCACAGATGGAAGGTGCATTGCCTGGTCTCCTTCCTTGGCGATACCGATGGTTGCGTTGTAGCGAAATGCTTTTTGTTTAGCTTCCGCAGTCTGGCTGAGAATGCCTTTTGGGAAATACAGTTCTTTTCCCAGAGATGATAGCATATCAAAAACATTTGGGGTGTTTTTTTGTATCGTTTCGTTTAGCTCTTCTGCCAACTTATTCATACGTTTATCCTTTTTTGCCACGTACTACATTTTCTTTATCAAATTGCGTCGGTACTTCTCGATTTCGGTGTCCTAAATAGCATCTTGTCACTTTTTCTTTTCCTTAATTTCTTCACATCACTGACTTTTTTGACCAACTTCATCATCCGAACCGATTGATATGAGCTTCCTAAGGCAAGCGCTACAGCGTATTTGGGCCTCTGAGCGTGGTCCCGATTCGCCCGCCATCAGGGCGACAGCGTCTCCGCTTGTGAATATGGCCACAGGCCTGCGGTGAGCACCTCCCTGCGTAACAATTACTAACTGATGAACCCGACGCTCCAACATCAGTTGAACGGCTTCGTGGACCAAGGTGTCCGGTGAAACAGTCAGTATCTCAGAGGTCATGATGTCTTCGGCAGTAATCAGTGACAGCTCCTTGCCGTAATACCCAATCAAATCCGTCTTTGAGATGACTCCGCAAGCGTTCAAACGCTCATCTATCACGACAAGAGCCGAAACATCATTGTCGAGCATTATTCTTGCAGCTTCGGCCGCATTTGCATCGACTCCGCACGTAACCACGCCTCTGCGCATAAAGTCTCTAATAATCCGATCCATACTTTTGTCCCGTGTACCTTCTCGGCAGTACCGCCAGTCTCGACCAATAAGAAAGCCAGCACCCAACTATGTGGCTGCTGGCCTGTATCTTGTTCCGCCATCCATAGAAGGACCGCGAACAACGTACTTCAACAGTTTTTCAGGCAAAAAGAAAACCGGCAACAGTCTCGCAGATAATTGCTGTTTGCCAGCCTATTCTCCAGCAGGCAGCTCTAAGCTACCCCCTGTCAATCCGCCTTTACGTATTCAGTAGGATTTTCTTGTATAAGTTTTAGGTTGTCAATAGAAATTTTTATATTATTTGACTTTTTTTATAAGCCAGCAGGCACGACCGGACCATCCAGAGTGAAAATAATAACGCGCTCTCCAGTAATGGTGCTAATGTCTGTGTGAAGACTTTTTACCCGTTTTCCAGTGAGGTCTATTATTATCTGCTCCAAAAGTGGACGGGCCTTTTCGAGCAGCTCAGTCCTGACCCGCTTGATTAGGGTCCGTCCTGTGGTCTCATCACTCGTTCCGGCAAGCTGCTGCTCTGCAGGAGTTAGAACGCGTTTAAGCCGAATTACTATTATATCATCAATGATATAAGTCTTAGTCTCCTCGGGGCCTCGCCCCATATATTCTTTCTCAAACTTGATCAGGGCTTCACTAATGTCAGCCTCGATCTGTCCTTTGCTCATTGTCATATCGAACTCTTCTTAATCTATATCAAAAAAACCAAGAGATTGTAACTGCCGAGCCGTCTGGCGTCAATTCGTTTTTGGGAAATATGATTTTTGTATAAATTTGCCTTATAGTGATAAATAATCCTGTGGAAGAGCGCATAAAAAAAGCCGAGCCAACAGGCCCAGCCTTTCTTTGCCTTATTACCTTGAGTGTCTTGCCAGAACTATGGACGGCCAGCAATGTATCTTGCCGTATCTGCCGTCGAAACTGTATCTACAGGATTTGCTGATTTACATTTGAGGATCAATCAAGGACTTCCAAAAGTACTAACTTCGCTTCCTGACGGGAATTCAGTATCTCGCGAAGTTCCTGCCGGACTTTGGCTAATTGATTCCTGGCCTTTTCTCTGGCTTGGCGCAAGGCAACCATTTTCTGTTCGATTTCTTCTGGTTTTGAACTCTTATCTTCCAGAAGCTCAAAAAGCTCTTCGCAGGCTTTTTCGCCCTCGGTCGCAGGGCGGTCGGCAAGCTGCCAGGTCGGCCCGGCCCAGAATTGTGCACTGCCCCCACTGCCGCTGCCACTACCACCTTGCATAACATATCCACCGCTGCTGCCTCCGCTACTTCCGCCTGTCCTGTATCCACCGCTGCTGCTGCCGCCGCCGCTACTACTACCTGCACCACTACTGCTGCCGCCGCTCCCCCCACTGTAGCTGCCACCTGCCCCGCCGAATCCCATGCTGATACTTGATTGGTTCCTGAGGAAATATATCTTGTTGATTTTAGGCTCGATGACCTTCCATTGCTGTTCGTTTACCTCAAGTATTTGCTTTAAGAATTGGTTTCTACGCTCATTCCTTCCATCGTGCCTGTCTTTTGCCCTCTGTTCGAATTTCATCCTTTGTTTAGCCACACGCTCTTCGTGCAGCCGTCTGCGTTGGGCAGCCCACTCTTCAAACGCCTTTTTCCTCTCTTCGGGAGTCATATACCGCAAACGCTCAGCATCGGGTGGTCTTATTGTCTGGTCAGAATTGGATGTTTGGGACTGCGTTAGGCCCACGAACACAGCTATTAAGAAACATACGACCAATCCAATAATAATTCTTCGTGTGGACATAATACGCTCCTTTCCTCAAAACAATTCAGTACGTGAATATCTCCACCTTTTGCTGGAATTGTTCAAAATCGAACTCGCCCTTCGCGAAGTCGTCCACGTCTGATTTTTTCGCGCGTATAGTCAGAACCGTGGCTGAGGGAGGGGCCATTTCGCTGTAAACCATGCCGCCCATCATACCACCCCCGTAACCGCCAGCGGAACTACCAGCGTAACCGGCGCCATAACTTACGGAACCACCAGCAGCACTATAACTGCCACCGAAACCACCTAAACCGCCACCTTCGCTTGATGAGGATCGTCTGCGTCCGGAGGTTCTGGACCTTGGGGCGGCGCTTCGATAGTAGTCTTCGTGAAACTCACCAGGTTGCCGGCCCTGTCCAATGACTGTGAGGATTATCCACTCGTCCGGTTTCAAATTTCGAATATTTGCTGCGTGTTTTAGTGTTTTGATAAGCTCTGTCTTTAGCTGGTCAATTTTCTCTACGTTGTATCTTTCTTCGGAAACAAACTCGCTACCGCCGCCGAGACCTCGCGGTGAGAATATTTTTTGTTTTGCCCGCTGCCAGGTCGGGTCAACATCTTCGGCAGTTTCCTCATCCTCCTGCTCTTGCGATTTGGGTGGAGGTGTGAATGTAAAATTTACTTCCATCAAAAAGAGCGTTCCATAGCCCTGTATGTAGATAGCTTCTGTTTCGCGGCTGTCCCGCCCAAAGAAATCACCAAAATCGGTAAACACTTCTCCGACTAACCTTCCTCGAACCAGACGAGGCTGCTTAAATCTTTCGTCAAAGATGTGTGACATGACTTGCAAATCCTGCGTTATTTCGACAAGGTCTTCTACTTTAACGTCTGTGTTCGGTATCACAAGGACCTTCCGGCTACCGGTACGCCCAAGCATAGGCGCAGGGCCAATCCTTCTCGGGCTATAGTTCTGATTAGTCAGGTCGCGGATAACTTCACTGTATGGAAGTTCAGCAGGCTCGAAGTTGTAACCATCTTTCGTATGCTTAACCGTGCCGCTCCATCCATAGTTAACGTTGGCTTGATATGTGCCGTTCCTGCCGGTAACAGGATTACCTGGCAGACCCCTCATCTCGACGCCACCGACTCCCACTTCGCCGGAAATAGTATAGGTAATTAGTGTCGAAATGTAGTTATCATTACTCCGGTT
>JBDRTM010000347.1:0-2158 GCA_043824065.1 Planctomycetota bacterium
CCACACCATTGAAGGCCCCAGCAGCGCAAATACCGCAAGACCCACAGGCGGTTTCTTGATTGTTATCTCGTTGATTTGTTCTGGATTTTCTTCCATAGCTTTCTAACTCCGCTTATGCGATTTCTATTGCTGTGGTGTTCGTAATTTGCCGTAACTTACCGGTTTACAAACGCAGTGTCCATAATAAATGAAAATATCCGCGAACTACAGCCGGCGGCGCGGCACCCAGGCGGTGGTACGGCCGCCTACGACATCAAACTCGATTCGTTTGCCGTCAATTGTCGGCTGGGAACTCTTATACCAGCGGTAATGGAAAAGCCAGCTTCTCGGAAAACGGGCGGACTCGGCATCAACAGCCACCGCCTTGCGAACTATTCGGCCCAGACACCGGCAAATCTTAGTGACGGCCTCGGTACTCAGCTGACAGGCTGGGCGGTGAGGGTCCAGGCCGGCCTGATAGAGCACCTCATCTGCAATCCAGTTACCGACACCCGCGAAGACAGACTGGTCCAGCAGCACGGCTTTTATGGCCGCAGCACGCCCGCTCAATATTCGCCCGATTTTCTTCACATCAAGCTTATCGAGCAGAGCGTCAAAACCCAGCTTGTTTATAGGCGGGCAGTGCTCAGGGTCCTCAAGCAGCCTGATTCGCCCCAACCGCCGGACGTTGCTCATGGCAAATCGTCTTCCGCCGCTCAGGCCCAGTTCCAGCTTGCAATACTTAGGCCGCTCAGATTGCCTGTGGTAAAAGTGGAATCGTCCGGTCATTCCGAAATGAAAGGTCGGCCACGGTCGTTCGTCTAACTCTAACCAGATGTGTTTACCCCGGCGTTTTACCGCTAAGATTTTTCGACCATCAAGTGCAGCAGCGAATTTGCGGGAACTTACACCTTGAAAAACGATGGGGTCGCGGGCAATATACACCCCGGCAATACCCTTGCCTGTTATATATTTCTCGGCCCGTCTTCTGGCCGTCTCAACTTCCGGCAGCTCAGGCACTAAAACCTCCTGATTCTATAGAAGAAAAAAATTAAAAGCTTGTCCTTACGAAAGTGGGGAACAATTCTTCTTTTCAAAGTATGTCTAACCTCGATTTTGCAGAAGGCTTTTCAAAAAAACTCCAACCACAGATTAACACCAATTCTATTTATTGATTGCCGATTGCCTATTCTTGTCATTCCTGCGCAAGCAGGAATCCAGAGCCTTTCAATTAGTATTATGTTCAATTCTTTCGGCAATTTTTAACTGTAATTGGTATAACACAGATTCTACTCCTCAAGCAAAATAAAAATTAATTATGATCTGTGACAATCTGTGAAACTTGTGCCCGCGCAGAGCCTGCCCTGAGCGAAGTCGAATGGGCGGGTATCTGTGGTTCTGAAACCTGTGATCAATAATAAATAGTAAATATCGAAGATCCGCCGTCTTTTGGCGGAATCAATAATCAATTGAACGGCTGTACCTCACCCTCGACAAATCCTCCCCCACCTTCGGATTGCGAAACACAAACAAATGCTCGTGCATTATCAGGTAAAACTTATCGCGCTTCGCTTTGGGTCGCCAGCGTTCGGTGGATGAGCAGTTATGCTGAACTTTAATAATGTCCTCTTTTAAAACAAAGCCAACCTTCAAAAACCGCTGCATAACCCGAAAAGCCAGTGGAACATAGTGTCTCCCTTTACGGGTATCACCAACGAGTATCGCACAATATTTATCCGGCTTAAGAACACGGAATAACTCTTTGGCGATTACTTCAATTTCATCACAGAATTTCGGCAAACTGCCGATGTTGGATAAATCTTCCGGTATTTTACCATCTGAGTATTTTATGATATTCAAATAAGGCGGATGAGTCAGAACTAAATCAAAAGAATCATCTTTCAGAAAAGATAAATCGCGGGCATCTCCGACCTTTACTTTCTGCTCACTTGGCGGATGATGTTTGAATCGCAGCGCTTCTTTAGTTAGCTCAACCGCTTCCGGATTTATATCGAGCCCTAAAGCGTTCCTTGCCAACAGTTTCGCCTCGATAAGTGTGGTCCCCGCCCCGACCATAGGGTCAAGAACAGAATCACCTTTCTCCGTGTACATCTCGATAATATTACGCGGAATCTGCGGAGCAAAATTAACTCGATACGTCGGATTATGAGTCGCCCAA
>JBDRTM010000348.1:0-3585 GCA_043824065.1 Planctomycetota bacterium
GGGCTGCTGGTATTTTTTCGCTTTTTTCTTTGCCATTATTTTGTCACCTCCTTTTGGCTGACTAAAAAATCCTTTTACATTTTATTTAACGTTACAATACTTATTTACAATAAATTACTTCGTTAAAGAATTAAACAAAAAAGTGAATTATTTTTCATATTATTTTTATCGTCCAAAAGTTTATAAATACTTGAAAAAAAATGTCATCAGTATTTTACACAACTTCATATATTGTTTACCATACTCTTTAATAAAACGATGCAAATTGTTTTATTGCAACTGAAGCTCTTACTAAAACTGAAAAACTGTTTTGTTACGATTACCCTTGTTGGAGTCGATTTATTTAACTTATAGATTGATTTCAGTGTTTATGATTGTCAAAGAAGGTTTTTGTTGTGTCACTATGTAATATGTTTTAAAAGTGTTATGGAACATAAGAATAAAGTAGAAACCAGATTACACTTTAACTGTATTATTATTTTTTGATGTTTTTTATTGGTTAAAGTTTTTTGATTTCTTTTGTAATATTATTTCAACAACACACAGTTTGGTTGTTAATTTATATGGCAAAAAGAAAAATAGCTTTGTTTGGCGGCACGTTCGATCCCGTTCATCTCGGCCATACTACGGTCGCTGCGGATGCAGCCAAACATATTGGCGCAGAGAAAATCATCTTCATTCCTGCAAAGCGCTCTCCGCTCAAAGGTTTTCTGCCAAAAGCAAATGATTCTCATCGCCTTAAAATGATAGCTCTTGCAATCGCCGAACAAAAGAGTTTTGAAGTAAGTGATTGCGAATTGAAGAAGCCGGCGCCGAGTTACACTTTGGATACCATAAAGCAGTTCCAGGCCGAGTATGGCAGCGACACTTTAATCCATTGGCTCATAGGCGCCGATAGCCTCGATGATTTGACGTATTGGCACCAAATTGTCGAGCTGATTGATGCCTGTAATTTAACCACTATGTACAGAGCCGGCTGCAAAGCCCCGAATTTTGCCAGATTTGAGGCTATTTGGAGCCGGCGGCACGTCGAAAAGCTACAGCGAAACGTTATCCAGACCCCTCTGATTGATATAAACAGCACCGAAATACGAGATAGATTAGCTGCCGGCCACGATGTAACCAATATGCTGCACCCGGCTGTTGCCGACTATATTCGCAAACACGGTCTCTACCAATCAAAAACAATAGCAGACAGTCCGTAGCGTACGCATTAGTACTACATGCTATTTTTTTCGACCGACTTTAGCAGCCAGTTATACCAGTCGGTCATACCTTCACCGGTCTTGGCTGATATTGGAAAGAATTGAATTGGCTTATTTAGTTTGCGGGCATCGGCCTTCGCTCTTTCGATATCAAAATCCACCTGCCCACCTGGCAGTAAATCAATTTTATTTATAAGCAGCACCTTTGACTTTGCAAAAATGGCAGGGTACTTCGCCGGCTTGTCATCACCTTCTGCAACGGATAGTACAACTATTTTGCCGGTCTCACCTAATTCAAAAGCCGATGGACAAACCAGATTGCCTACGTTCTCGATAAAAATCAAATCCAAATCTTCGACAGGCAGCTCTTTAAGTGCCTGGCTTATCTGGGCTGCTGATAAATGACAGGCGCCTTCGGTATTTATCTGGATAGCAGGTGCTTCGGTTGCTCTGATTCTCTCAGCGTCTATGTCGGTCTGAATATCGCCTTCAATAACACCGATTTTAATTTTGTCTTTTAAGTCGATTATCGTCCTGGCAAGAATTGTGGTTTTGCCCGAGCCGGGGGACGATATCATATTCAGGCATAGTATCTTCCGCTTCGTTAAAAACAGAATGTTCTCGAAAGCATACTTCTCGTTTTCGCTGAGAATTTTCTTACCAACGTTAATCTTTTTCATAGTATTAATCCGTTTGGAGTTCTATCTCTTCCAGTATCAAAGGCGCATCGGCCATCAATTCAAAATCTTCACTGCTGCACTTCGGACATCTTGGACAAGAAAGCTCAACATTAAAGTCTTGATTACAATTTTTACATTGAGCCTGTATTGGCTTATGCTCTATTTCTAATTTCACACCTTCGCACGATGTACCTTTGGCGATTGCCTCGAAGGCAAAACAAAGTGCTTCGTCATTGATTGGGTTAAGCGTTCCACAGCTAATTTTGGCGCCGACAGGCTTTGCATTGTGTTTTGCAGCTTCGTCTGATATTGTCGTCAGCAGGCTCTGGGCCACCATCATTTCGTGCATCAGCATATCCTCGGCAGTTCTCGCCCGTATGGCATCTGCACAATTCTTTTTCCGCCGATTTGAGTTATCATTTCCACCACAGGCACATCACGGCTCTGGCAAACCTCACCGATTATCCTTGCTTCTTTGCCTAACGGGTGATTTTTGCAAATCCTCAGACAATCATCCGCTGATTCCGGCGAGACAATCGCGATGAATTTGCCTTCGTTTGCGATTGTCAGCACGTCGAAACCGAGCATATCGGCTGCTGCCTGCACTGTCGGGTTGACCGGTATATCGGCCTGGCGAATTTCGATACTAAGTCCGCTGCTTCTTGAGATTTCATTGAGTGTCGCAGCTAACCCCCCACGGGTTGGGTCCCGCATAAATTTTATACCGTTCGTATTCTCTAACAGCTCACAGGTTAAACCTGCCAGGCCCGCACAATCACTTTGCAGCTGCGATTGAAATTTGATGTCCTCTCGCTGTGAAATAATAGTCATCCCATGGTCGCCTATCGTACCGTTGATAATGATTTTATCCTCGACCGCGATCCTCTCGAAACCCATCTCCACGCCGTTTAATTTCACTCCGATTCCGGAGGTGTTTATAAAAATCTTGTCAGCCGCACCGGCCTCAACCGTCTTGGTATCGCCGGTAACAATACTGACATCGTTTTTGCGGGCGGCTTCACCTATACTGGCTAAAATCTTTTCGAGCAGCTTAAATTCAAAGCCATCTTCAATTATTAACGACAACGCTAAGGCAACGGGCTTCGAACCGGCAACAGCTAAGTCATTTACTGTTCCGCAAACAGCTAATTTCCCGATATCACCGCCGTTAAAGAACAATGGCTTTACAACATAGCTATCTGTCGTGAAGCACAGCGAGTTCGAAGCAACATTCAGCTTTGCCGAATCGCCTAATTCGGCGAGGACCTCATTATTGAGGCTCGGCAGAATATGGTGGCGGATTAGGTCATCCATCAGTTGTCCGCCGCCGCCGTGCGCAAGTAAGATTCTATCATGCTTGCTTGTTTTCTTCATTATTCCTGATGTCCTGATACCCTGTTATCCTGATGTCCTGATTCCGCCGTACTTAAACCACGCCGCGCACGCCCCTTCGGAGCTTACCATACAGGGCCCAATCGGTTCTTGTGGCGTGCAGTTTTGACCGAACAATCCGCACTCCGGCGGCTCTATCAATCCACACAACACTTCGCCGCATCGACATCCTTTTCTTTCTTCACCCGGTGTTTCGCTCATATTAAATCTGGTAAGGGCGTCGAATCGACTGTATTTATCTTTTAGCTTAAGCGTACTTTTTTCTATCTTTCCCAGTCCTCGCCAGTAGCCGTCTGCTGCCTCGAAGC
>JBDRTM010000349.1:0-13539 GCA_043824065.1 Planctomycetota bacterium
GAAACTGGAAGCTCGACATTGGATGCTCGAGGAAAAGCGAGTTTCAAGCTTCTATGACAAGCATCGATACGAGCATCGACAACTTTAAACGAAAACTACACTTTAGACACTCCAAACTTTAGGCAATTTAGTTCACTTGATATAATTTCGAATTTGAGCGATTTCTGTAAGCATTCATGCAATAGTGGCTCATTGCTGTAGAGGAGATAGTATGGCACATTTAAATGAATCAGACAAAGGCGCCGGAACAACGCGGCGCGATTTCTTGAAAGCTTCGACCGTGGCGGCTTCGGCTGCCGTGTCAGGTGCTTTAGGCATCAATCGCAGTGTGTTCGCCGCCGGCAGCGATACCATTCGCGTTGGCATGGTCGGTTGCGGCGGACGTAACTCAGGCGCTGCCGCCCAGGCGCTGACGGCGGATCCCGGCGCCCGGCTGGTTGCGATGTGTGACATCTTCATGGACCGTGTCAAAGAAAAACGCTCGATCCTGAAGAAACAGAAACCAGACCAGGTCATAGTGGACGACGAACACTGTTTTGCCGGCTTCGACGGCTACCAGCACGTGATTGAGTCGTCGGATGTGGTTCTGATTGCCAACGCGGCCAAGTTCCACCCGCTCCATACCATGACCGCAATCAAGGCGGGCAAACACGTGTTCGTGGAGAAACCTCATGGCATCGACCCGGCTGGGATTAAGCACTTGCAACGAGCGGCTGAGCTGGCAAAGCAGAAGCAGCTGTGCCTCGTTTCCGGCCTGCAAAGCCGATATCACACCGGGTACGCCGAAACAATCCAGCGGATTCACGATGGCGCTATCGGCGATGTGGTTGCTATTGAAGAGAACTTTCTCCGCGCCCCATACGTAATCATAGAACGCAAACCGGGGCTCTCGGAACTCCAGTGGCAATGCAGCACCCAATACCATTTCCGCTGGCTCTCGGGAGATGATGTTCCCCAGTCGCTGGTGCACAACCTTGACCGTTCCAGGTGGGTGATGCACAACAAAGTCCCCGTGAAATGTCACGGCTTGGGCGGACGCTCTTCTATGACCGAGCCTATCTATGGCGATGTGTTCGATCACCATTCGGTCGTTTACGAATTTGAGAGCGGCGTGCCCATCTACGCCTTCTGCCGCACCACGACCGGATGCCACAACAGCACTTCCAGCATCGTTCTTGGCAGCAAAGGCAAGGCGTCTGTTTTGCGGTGCCGAATCTGGGGTGAAACAACCTGGCGCTGGGAGGGCAGATGCGACCCTTATCAGAGAGAGCACGATGTACTCTTCGCGGCGATTCGCTCCGGCGAGCCTGTCAACAACGGCGACTATATGACTCGCAGCACCATGGTTGGTGTGATGGGACAAATTTCCTGTTACACCGGCAAAGAGGTTACCTGGGAGCAAATCAACAAGTCCGATTTCTATTATCCGCCTAAGCCGGAGGATTGCCGCGACGACATGGATCCCCCGGTTAAGGCCGGTGCCCATGGCAGCTATCCCGTGCCAAAACCAGGTTTTGCGAAAATGATTTGAGGCGAAAGACGCTCACCGCAGGCTACAAAGGAAAACGCGAAGCGCGAGAATTAAAAGTGCCTAAAGTTTGGAGTGTCTAAAGTGCAGTTTTCGTTTAAAGTTGTCGATGCTCGTATCGATGCTTGTCATAGAAGCTTGAAACTCGCTTTTCCTCGAGCATCCAATGTCGAGCTTCCAGTTTCTGCCGTAAGGCATCCTGCGGAGATACCAGCTTCGACACCGACAAACAAGCTTCTAAAACTGGGCAACTTTAGCTCACTTTAGGCACTTTAGTTCACTTTAGATTGCAATTTAACACTATGTGGAGACAGAAGATGAGTATTAGTCGTACATTGATGTATGTTATTACCGCAGCGACCTGTCTCGTCGTCACGATGGCTACAGATACGGTGGCCTCGCAAGACAAGCTTCCGAAGAAATATACCGAGCCCATTAAGACAAAGGACGGCAAGAAGGTCTCTTTTGAAATGGTTCTCATTCCCAGCGGCAGTTTCACAATGGGCAGTCCTGCAGATGAGGCCGGTCGTCAGGACTATGAAGGGCCACAGCACGAAGTGCGCCTCGAACCCTTCTACCTTTGCACGACAGAGACCACCCTTGAGCTTTTTCTGGCCTACTATCAAGAAACGGTCAGTGCGAAGAGGGACTTCATTGAGGTACAGGAGGCAAAAAAGGACACAGAGCAGCAGGGCAAGGATGATGTTGATGCGATTACAGGCCCTACACCTGTCTATGGCGACATGACGATGGGGTACGAGGAAACACACCCCGCCATGGGGATGACCTGGCACAACGCCATGACCTTTTGCAGGTGGCTTTCAATGAAAACCGGCAAGAAGTATCGTCTGCCAACGGAGGCCGAATGGGAGTATGCTTGCCGGGCCGGCACCACGAATATCTTCGGCGTCGGGAATGACCCAAGCGGGCTCAAAGATTTTGCCTGGTATGAAGCAAATGCCGATAGTGAGACTAATCCCGTAGGCAAGAAAAAGCCCAATGCCTGGGGTCTCTATGATATGTCAGGCAATGTTCGCGAGTGGGTTTACGATTTTTACAGCCCCACCGCTTACAAGGAAGCTGCCAAGAAAAACCCGGCAGTCAACCCGAAAGGACCAAAGACCGGCAAAGTACACGCAGCTCGCGGCGGTGACTATAGTAGCTCTGTGGAGGAGCTGCGCTGTGCGGCCAGGACCTTTGAGGAAGAGTGGTGGCGCTCTGGCGACCCACAGATACCCAAGAGCATATGGTGGCTGCCTGAAATGGATTTTATAGGTTTCCGAGTGGCCCGATCTGTAGAGACAGCCACTAAAAAGTCACACAGATAAGTGCTGCTTCAGCGAGAAAAGTCCATCTTATCACGCCGGTAAGTGCTAACCCGGCGTAGCCGGAACCAAAGAGGGTTGGATAAAAGGCTGACGCCTCAACGAAACCGCCTTCTGCTCATAAGCATCCATCTTATTGGCACGACCGCAATCTCCCTGCCCACCCTCTTCGAGGGAGGGAGATTGCTTGTTCTAAAACTAAAAGGCTTCGCTGCTGCTGCCGGGCCGATCAAAGCTGTCGCCAAATAAAAGACGATTTGGCACCATCTTTGAAGCGGCCCTACACATTACTGATACTGTGGCCATTTGCCGCACAACACTTTTTCTAACAGCCTGACCCCGGCGTACCTGGAACCAAAAAGGCTATTGAAATCATTATTCCTGTGTTATAAAATAACGACCAATTATTAAGGCTTCAGCGACGGAGCGAGGATGCTGGTTCTGAAAGACTCATTTTCAAAGAGCTGTTTCGCAAGCATGGCATATCCTTCGCTCATCGGGTGACTGGCGTCAACATACCACTCGCTGGGTAATGTCGCAGGCATATAGTAGGCGATATTATTTTGTTGCAGCCATTCTTCAATCTTACTTTTCATCTTTCGGTAAATCTCGATGCTCTGGCCCTTGAGCATGTGCTCGTTAAATGGGCCAACGAGGACGAATACGCTGTTGCCTCTTGCCTTTAACAGCTTAACTGACCGCTGGAAAAAGTCCCACTGCAGTGAGGTCTCAAGCTTAACCCACTGAAAATCTGTTTGGCTGTCCCCTTCTCTGTCCAGGAAATATGTTCGTTCTGACTATTGTTGGCAAAGGCAGGAAGCTCGAAGGTGACGGCATTAGCCGGATTTTCATATGGGTGTTCCAGCGTCCATGTGGGCAGGTCCATGTTCTCGAAATAGGTAATCTTCAAATGGGATGTCCAGCTTAAAAAAGGCACACAGCGTTCTACCACAGCGGAAAACCTCTTAGAATATGGGTCCTTATAGCAGGGAATGTTTGTAACAAACTGCGGTACCAGCTTAGGATGATTGAAACGGAACTCTTTTTCGGTCTGTAAATCGTGTTTCTTAGAGCTCATCCATAAGGGATTAAAATGCAGCACAACCTTTTTGTCTGAGATGTCGTGACCATAGTATTTCAGCAAACCCGCCAATGCCACCGGATGTATGCCGTCCACACCCAAATTAGCGAACTGATCTCGGTCAGTAATTTCATTAAGATAATGCGACAATGTGTTATGTTGAGGCACGTAATGGCCCCAAATGACCGAATCTCCAATTACAAGCGTCTCGTACTTTGAGGTTGTCCAGCGGCAGTAGCGGCTATACAACCAGTAGTCGCTGCTTAACTCGTAGGGCATGCGACAGTCGGTTTCAGGCTCAAATTTCTCCATCCGTTCCCAAAGTGCGGGCCCGAAACAAAATAAAGCCGAGGCAACAATTCCAACGAAAATCCATTCGTATCCGGATAATCGCACGCAGTTGGAACTGAAAGGGACATCCTTGATTCTCGATTCTTGATTCTCGCTTCTACGAGCATCGAGCATCGAGCATCGAGCATCCGGTATACCTTTTTTCTGCATTACTTTTTCCTTCTTCTTACCATCTACGGATTCCGCGTAATTGTTCAGAACTGTAAGTAGATGAACGCCTTCTCACTTGCCGGGGCAAAGACGGCCAGGTAGAAAACCAGCAAAAGAACAATTCCTACGCGAACGGCCTTCAGCTCAAGTACCCACTTAAGCCTGGATTCATAAGTAAACTGATATAGCCACACAGCAAAGACCAAGGCCAAAGCCAGCAATGGACAATAAGGATTTGCCAGTCCGGAGCTGAATATTCTTGTTACAATCACCCATGCGTCACTTATTGTTGCAGCTCGGAAGAAAATCCACGCAAAACTGACAAAGACAAATACGAGCAGTTGTTTCGCTACTTTCGGCACCCTTTCTTTGTAGAACGAAGTTTTTTCCAGTTCCCGGGTACAAAAACGCCCAAGCCCATGCAACGCGCCCCAGATGACAAAGGTCCAGGCCGCACCATGCCATAATCCTGAAATTACCATAGTCAGAAACATATTTATGTAGGTGTTAAACTTGCCCTTGCGGTTTCCTCCTAAAGGAATATAGACGTAGTCCTTGAACCAGGAGGAAAGGCTGATATGCCATCTGGACCAGAAGTCACCCAGGCCCGTTGCCAAGTATGGATTATTAAAGTTCAGCATTAAGCGGAAGCCCATCATCCGCGCCACGCCTCGTGCCATATCCGTATAGCCGCTGAAGTCGAAATAGATTTGCCAGGAAAATAAAAAAGTGGCCAGGACCAGCGCAGGCGCCTGAAACTGCTCAGGAGCGTCATACACCTTGTCAACGTAAAGAGCCATATAGTCGGCCAGGGCGACTTTCTTGAAAAACCCGACAACAAAAAGAGAAAGACCGTCCGCTATGTCCTGTATGGAGACCCTGGGCGTTTTATGCAGCTGGGGGAGTAAGTTTTTGGCTCTTTCGATTGGCCCGGCAACCAATCGAGGGAAGAGTGATACAAAGGTAGCGTACCTTATGAGGCTCGTCTCTCTTTCTATATTACCACGATAGTAATCTATGGTGTAGCTCATTGAATGGAAGATGTAGAACGATATACCGATGGGCAATAATATACCGGGAGCAGGCAGGCCATACGGAATTCCCAATGAAGACAATAGAAGGTTTAAGTTGTCGGTGACGAATCCACCATATTTGAAAAAGCCAAGCAGCCCGAGATTATTTACAATGCTTATGGAAAGCCACATCTTCCGCCGAGCGCTTTTGGACATTTTCATAACTACGATGTAGTCCAGCAGTGTCGAATACGCAATTAGAATCAGATATAGCGGGTTAAAGCAGGCATAGAAGAAATATGAAACAGCCAAAAGCCAGGGAACTCTGAGCTTAGTGTCCTTGAGGGCTAAGTAGGCGGGGTAAACAATAATGAAAAATAGTGCAAACGGCCAAGTATGAAATAACATTCCTCGCGCCCCTTTATCTCGTCAAGACCTGAATATGTGCCTCTACCGAAGCAGCCAGACCATCCGGATGATACCCTCCTTCGAGAATAGAAACGAGACGACCTTCACAGCACTTTTCTGCTATGGCCTTGACGATCTGCGTCAGCTCCGCAAATCCCTGCGCGGTGACCTTCATTCCACCGAGCAGGTCATCCTTATGGGCATCAAATCCCGCGGATATGAGCACGAAGTCCGGGGAAAAGTCACGGGCCGCTGGCTCAAGTTTCTCTTTGAAGACCTTCACATAATCGTCATCTCCGGACCCGGCCGGCAAGGGCACGTTAATGTTGTAATTCAAACCTTCTCCGCCGCCCTTTTCCGTTTCGCTTCCGGTGCCCGGATAGAAGGGGTACTGGTGAACGCTAAAGTACAGCACCGAAGGGTCATCATAAAACATTGCCTGAGTACCATTGCCGTGGTGCACATCCCAATCCACGATAAGTATTTTTGGTAAGCCATGTTTCTTTTGAACATAGCGGGTGCCAATAGCAATATTGTTAAATATGCAGAATCCCATGGCCATATCCTTTAGGGAATGATGGCCCGGTGGACGAATCGCACAAAAGGCGTTCGTGACTTTCTTTTCCATTACGGCATCGATGGCCGAGAGCACTCCTCCCACGGCTGCCAGCGCTGCTTTGTATGATTTCGGTGATATCGGAACATCCATTGAATCCAGATATCCTGCGCCGCCTTCACAACTTTCTTTGGCTCGTTCTACGTATTCGGGTGTGTGAACCGCAGTGAGCCATTCAGAAGAGACTGGCTTTGGTGAGAGCTTGAATAATTGGGAGTATAGTCCCTTTGCCTTCAGCCTATCTACTATTGCGATAAGCCTCTGAGGTGCCTCCGGATGGCCTTGCGTTGTTTTGTGCTCGAGGTAAATATCATCATAAACGAATCCTGTTTTTGACGCTTTTTGGTTTGGATTCTCCTTTGTCATATCTTCTCCGGTGGATGTGTTGGGAGGTGCATTTGGGTTGTCGCCAAGCTGGGTCCCTCTTACGCAGCGAAATCCAATAGCATCACTCGCAAGACAAGTATCATCAATGGAAGGGTCGCTCGTGCGATATGATGACCGGCAGCTACCGGCGCTGGAGTTCCATGCACCGCCTCTCAAGACCCTCTCCTTGGCTTCAGCTGGCCCCTTTGGATTTTTTTCCGGGCTGTCTTTGTAATAATTCTCGGAATAAAAATCATTGCACCATTCTGACACATTTCCATGCATATCATAAAGCCCCCAGGGATTAGGTTTCTTCTGTCCAACAGGATGTGTCTTTCCGGATGAGTTCTCAGCGAACCAGGCATAGGTTTTCAGCTTCCGCACATCGTTACCAAAGCTGAACTTTGTGCCGGTGCCCGACCGACAGGCATACTCCCATTCGGCTTCTGTCGGAAGTCTGTATCCGTTTGCCTGGAAGCTGCACTGCCAGGTTTCCTCGTCGTAGCAAGGCTCAAAACCTTCCGCTCGTGAACGGTCGTTGCAATACAGAGCTGCATCGGTCCAGTTTATCTGCTCTAAGGGATGCTTTGGATTTTTGAAATGAGAGGGGTCAGGGAGCTGATACTTCTTGAACTGCTCTTGAACCACCTCATATCTATCCATCCAAAACGAGCTGACCCATACCCTATGTACCGGCAACTCGTCCGGTGAGCCGCTCTTGCTTCCCATATCAAACCAGCCTCCAGGAATTGTTACCATCTCAATTCCCGTTTTTGTTTCGATAACCTCCGGCATACTGGCGGTGTCCTTAGCACGGCGGCAGCCGGGGATAAGGACCAGTATCAGCAGTAAAAAAAAGATTCGCGTTGTCGGTCTATTAAGTTGTGTGCTCATACAAATCATCTTTGTCTGGGTTTCACATTCGCTTAACGGCTCAAAGTGCGAATCGGCACCCAGTCAGGCTCTTTGTTGTGGTTCCCGTCGCTGGTGATTTCTACCCATTTTCCTGTTGTCAAATCACTGACACAGATATTCCAGCCCGGCGCTTTGCCGCCTACCATTTCAGTGGCCTTCGGGCCGTGGCTGAAAGTAAGGTATCTGCCGTCCGGCGAAAAGTCGGTGTGATAAACCTCATATTCTTTCCGACACTTGATAATCCGTCGAACATTAGTCACCTGAGGTGCTGAGGACGTAAAATTGATATTAGCCGTGCATAAATCCCAATCAGTCAATCCCCATGTTATCTTATTACCAACGAGGCTGAAATCAGGCCTGCAACCCGTAACTTTATACTTTGTTAAATCAAAGACTTCGGTTCCGTTGGCTTCGATAGCCAGGTTGGCGTGCTTAAAACCCATGCCTCCGTGCACCGTTGCAAGAAACCAATTACCGTCCGGCGACCAGCAAATATTATAAAGATGATACAGACCTTTATTTCGATGCTCTCTGTGTTTATGCGTATCTATATCGTAAAAGAAAATCCCCTTAGTGGCATAGTCTTTAATGGTGTAACGGGCGACTTCTCCCTTTAAATACGCAATAGTTTTGCCATCAGGACCCCAACAGGGCTGTCGAGCATTTTCAGCAACCTTGACACGTCCGGTCCCATCAATGTTCATGTAATAGACATTTCGAACCTTGTTTCTCCCAGTTCCCTCATCGGCAACAAAACAGACCTTTGTCCCATCGCCAGAAGCATGGGGATATAATTCATCCACATCAGGGGTGTTGGTTAGATTAACAGGATTGGAGCCATCTGCATTTATCAAATAAAGTTCCCAGCTTTCCTTGCCGTTGGTCTTACGGTAGGTCTCGTAAACTATCTTAAAGGGGATTTCTTTGAGGTTAAGCTCAGATTTTGGTGAAGGTATTTGCCGCAGCTTTGGTGCATCTTGCGGCCTTGGGCCGCAAACAGCTTCATTCACTATAAGCAAACTCAGCGCAAGAATAAAAACTACATACTGCTTCATTGTCATAATATCTCCTTTGCTCACTGGCCTGTCGATGGAATAGGCACCCAATCGGGTTCCTTGTTATGGTTTCCGTCAGTTGTGATTTTTACCCACTTGCCGGACATATCACCCACACAGATGTCCCAGCCTCTCGCTTTACCGCCAACCTGTTGTGCTCCCCTGAAAGGGCCATAACTGAAAGCGATGTACCGCCCATCTGGTGAGAAGTCGACATGATAAACTTTAGACTTGCGCAAGCATTGGACAACATCGCGAATATTAGTCACCCGAGGTGCACGGCCGGTCAGGTCGATATCGCCCACACATAGATTCCAGTCAGTCTCCCCCCACACCATTTTTTTGCCGTCAAAATTAAACTCGGGTCGGCAGCCCTTCACTCCCCACCATCCCAGGTCGTACACCTTTGTACCATTGGCTTCAAAAGCCAGGATAGCATCGCTGTACTCCATACCTCCTTGTACGGCAGCAAGAAACCAATTGCCGTCGGGTGACCAGCACAGAGCGTAAATGTGATGTAAACTTTCATTAGGGTGTGGTGAGTATAGACCGGTCTCAAGGTCATAGATTATCAGATCAGAGGTTGCGTATGGCCTGTCGCTGTAACGCTCATACTCTCCCTTTAAATAAGCGATTTTCTTGCTGTCAGAACTCCAGCAAGGCTGCCGAGCGTTGCCGGCGACTTTGAAACGCTCGGTGCCATCGACCTTCATATAATAGACACTTCGAACCTTTCTTCTACCTTCCCCTTCGTCGGCAACGAAACAAATCTTTGTACCATCGCCAGAAACGTGGGGATACATCTCATCTACATCAGGGGTGTTGGTTAGATTAATCGGATTGGAGCCATCGGCATTCATCAAGTACAGCTCCCAGTTTGGTCGGCCCTCGGTTTCTCGGTACGTTTCGTACACGATCTTAAAAGCTACTTCTTTCAGATTCAGCTCCGCTCGTTGTGACGGAACTTTCCTCAGCCTTTGTCTTTTTGGTTCCCGAACAGCACCGTTGACTACGGTCAGAGTTAGTATCATAGAAATAAAAATACCGATGCTTTTCATTGGTAGCCCTTTTCTCGAAATATACAATCTTCACAACTCTTTATTATATTTTGCATCAAATCTTCGATAAAGTCAACAACTCATAAAAGTATCTAAAGTGCCTGAGCGGGCCAAAGTAAAGTACAGAAAACAGAGGACAGATGACAGAAGTCAGAAGTCGGAAATCTGACTTCTGACATCTGTAAAATTACGGAGCAGGCCAGAGTTCCTCATCAAGCCACTGGTCTGCCAGGACGGCAAAGTCCTTGAGGTTGATTGCCTTGAAGCCTTGCGCTTCTTCATCGTATATATTAGCAGCCGAAGCTACCGGAATATACGACTCGCCGTCGCCAGGGGTCGCATCAGCGAGGTATGCAATCTCGGCCTGCGACAGAGCACGGCTGTAGATGTGTACATCGTCCAGCTCGCCGTCAAAGTATCCGGTCGCATTTGGCCTGCCGTTGAGCTCAGTCGCCTCCGAGCCGATTCCCAGGAAACCATAGCGTGTTGTTCCGGTTCCGAAAGTGGGACCACCGAAAGCGGATGTCTCCGGACTACCATCGATGTAGATAGTCAGCGTGCCGTTGTCGAACACTCCCGCCACATTGTGCCACTGCCCATCATCAACACGCCTGCTGCTTCCATAATCCACCTGGCCTGAGCTGGTCATCACATCCCAACCTACCTGACCGGGGCCGGCACCATCACCATTAATCTCCAGCCGCCAGTACTCATTGCGGTCAAAAGAGGCAATTATCCGGCTGCCCTCATTGCCGGTACGAATCCAGGCGCTGACGCTGACCTCCGCATGGCCGGAACTGGCGTAGTTTATATCTTGAATGGCTACATAGTCGTCGAAACCGTCAAGGTGAATTGCCTGGTCAAACTTGCCGGCCACATAGCTTGCGCCGCCCTTTTCAGTTCCGTGGTAGTTGTTGCCGGAGCTGTCGTCGGCATTGCCGTCAAGCTTGTAATGTGTCATCAGGCCAGTAGCATCGGGAGCTGTTGTCGCAACGATGGCATCGCTTTTGAGCCAGCCGGCCGCCATTATCTCAAGGTCTAAAGAGTTTACAACACAGTCGTTATTGAAACTGGCTATAGGTTTAAGTGAAGAAGCAACACATCTGGGTCGATACAGCCGAATGTCATCAAAGTACATCTTGCCTGAACCACCGGGCTGTCCCGAGACATCGGGATTCCTGTCGCCAAAACCAATAGCAAGCTTATCGACATTTGCCAGGTTCACGCCCTGCTCTGCGAATGCTTGCAGATCGATATTCCATTCCGTCCAGGTATCTACTCTCGCTGCATTGGGGTCATCGTGGTACACCACGCCGGTTGTGCCGTTGCTATTGGTCAGAGCCACATACATCGGCTCAGGGTCGTTGCTGGGTATGCCGATATCCTGGTGCAACCACTGCGGGCCAACCGTGCCGGTGAACTGGATGTTGGAGAATGTAGCCTCACACGTCCTGTTAGTGTCATGGGACGTTAGTGCCAGGCCTATATAAATTAGGTGTACTCATGTTGAGCACGTTACCACCAAGCTCAGTCCATGAAATGCCGTCACTGGAATAAGAGGCCGTAATGTTGCCCCCCAGATCACGCCCTATTCTAACCCACTGTGGCGCTGTAATACCGGTTTGCTGTTCTGCTGCGCCAACGTTATTCTCTCCTACGGCGGGACGAAACTCGAAGACAGCGCCCTGAGCGGGTGTGATAAACGTCATAGCGTGCGCGGAGTTTGGTGCAAGCGTATCGCGAATCATCACGCCGGCCTTGGCCCAGTCGTTCGTGTTCCGCACTCTCTCGACCTTCGCTATAATCGTACCGGGGCCGGAGAGCTGCTTGTAGGCGAAGTGGAACTCGTCGGATGGGCCTGTAATATCTGTGCCCCTGGCGGTCATCGTGTAGGTGCCGGCCGGTCCTTCTACAAAGCTGCTGACAGATTCCGGATAACCTATGAACCACAGCGACAGTGCTTTAACGCCTTGTGCTGTCCAACCACGTCGGGAAGTTAACGTCATCTGTGCTTCTGAATAGTTGAGGTGGTCCGGCTTATTGTTGTCATATAAGTACGGTATTGCCTGGCCCCCTCCATTAACGATAGTTTCCTCAGTGTAAGAACTCGTGTTTTCGTCACCTATGCTTGAGCCGGTGCCGTTACCGGCATAGTAGGGCGGAGTTTCCGGTGTGCCATAGCCAAGCCCGTCTTTCCACGTGTACCATATCTGGTTTTTATTAGAAGTGTCGTAATCCTCAAAATCGTCCACGACAATAAAGTTGGCTACCGTAAGGCTCCAGACGCGGCCTTTATGTACCTTCGTATCGTCAGTTTCAACCTCATCGATTCGCCAGTAATAAGTCTGGTCATACTCGAGAGCTTCAGGGGGAGTATAGCTGTTGGCATCCTGGCGACCCCGGTATATGCCGGTCGTATCGGACGCGTCGGCGTCGGTCACGGCTTGTTCATCAACACCAAGGTAAACATCGTGCTTAGCCATATTATCCCCCGGCGTCCAGCTAAGGGGCTTGGCTACTTCGACGTTCGCTGTTGAACCATCAGCCGGGCTCGGGCCCCAGGCAAGTCTGGGGTCGCCCATCATAGCCTTGCCAATCTCTTCCAGTGTCAGCTCCTTATTGTAGATGCGGACATCATCAATCAGCCCAACGAACCATCTCGAGCTGCTCAGGTCGTACATCTGACCTATTTTGACATCAAAGTTGGAAGTCATATCGAACACATCAGTGTCTGAGCTGGCTCTCGTATCATCCTGGCCATCTAAGTAAAATGTAACATCTCCACTTGAGATCGTGGCGATCTCTTTTACCGTGACTGCAACGTGGTGCCATTCGTCGTCGATTAGATTGGTGTCGCCCTGGACATTGCCGCCGTTAGTATCACAGCGCAGTCTGCCACCATTGACCCGAAACTCAACTTTGCGTCCGGTACCGGTGTTGCCCCAGCCTATAATCTGGCCGTTGTCGGCGGTCTTAATCCACGCAGTTATGCTGAAAGCGTTTGTGCCCATAATGCCCTTGTAGCCATCAATCCTGACATAGTCACCGGAGCCGTCAAACTCCAGCGCATCGCCGTCATAGCCGGCTACTAACTGCGGGTCACCTTGGAGCGTACCATGATGGCCATAACCGGAATAATCAATGACAATACCGGAACCTTCATCAAGCTTCCACCAGGCGACAAGGTCAGGGTCATAAACAGGTATAAAGGGTGTTGTTCTAAAGCTCCAGACGTCACCTTTATGTGTAGTTATGCCATCGAATCCATCGACCCGCCAATAATAGACCTTATCGAATTCAAGGGTGCCGGGGGTATAGGTTGTGCCTACTATTGGGCTTTTCCCTGTGCCGGCGTTTACATCGTCAAAATTATCGCCGAAATATACATGGTGGAATTTTGCTCCGAAACCCGCCGTCCAGCCAAGGATTACATTGGGGTCCACAAATCTGGCCTCATCAATTGGTTCGGGATTAGCGGCAGTTACGGGGGGAACAGTAAAGCTCCAGATATCTCCTTTGTGTATAGTAGTGCAAGGCGTCTGCGAAATACGTAACTTTATGTTAAATAATGATTTGCAATCATTATTTTCTTGCAATCTCCTCCATCTCGGTTATTATGTAAGTGACGTTATGGAGAACACTTACAGCCAAAACAAAGGAGATTTTATCATGC